>CAZTXK010000074.1:0-10460 GCA_964617275.1 uncultured Dactylococcopsis sp.
ACGATGTAATTAGTCATTGGTAGGGGCGAACGGCCGTTCGCCCGTACTCATCATTGGTTATTGGTTATTGGTTTACAAAGGACAAAGGACAAACAATTATTGTAATGCTTTCAACATAGCTTGTAATTTGAGTTGAATTTCTGCTAATTCTTTATCGGGATTAGAACCAGCAACAATGCCCGCACCAGCGTAGAGGCGGGCTTGGTTTTTATTAATCATTGCTGATCGAATGCCTACCATAAATTCTGCATTTCCTTCGGTGTCTAACCAGCCGATGGGGGCAGCATAAAGGGCGCGATCAAAGGTTTCATATTGGCTGATTTTTTCGCAAGCAACCTCGGTTGTTACCCCAGCTACGGCAGGAGTCGGGTGAAGTTTAGCGAGAATTGCCATGGGGTTAATGTTAGTGGGAACGTCTGCTTCAATTAAGGTCCAGAGATGTTGAATATTACTGAGTTTTAAGAGTTGACGGCGCGATCGCTGCGGGGTTAATCCTAACTCTTCTAATTGTTTCATAATATAACAGCTTACTGCTTGATGTTCTCGTCTTTCTTTCTCGCTATACAGTAAATTTTCGGCTAATTGATAATCGATTTTTGGCGTTTTACTACGGGGCGCAGAACCGGCAAGGGCATCACTGACTAAATGTTTTTGTCTGAGGCTAAATAAGCGTTCTGGAGTTGCTCCTAAAAAATTGGTTCCTTCTCCATTACTAACGGAAAAAATATAGCAATGGGGATATTTTTGTCGTAAATAATGCAAAGATAAATAAGGGGAAAATGGAAGAGGAGAAACAACATCTAAGTGATGGGCAAGAACAATTTTGGTCAACTCTTGGCGTTCAATATCTTTTAGAGCCAGTTTGACAGCAGATTTAAACTGGGAGGGCTGTTGTAGTTCACTTGTTTGGAAAGGAGAACCTAGGGAAAAGGGGAAGGTAATAATTGATTTTCCGACTTGTTCAATTTCTTGAAGTTTATTTCTCAGTTCTGATTCAATTGTAGCAAGATTACTATCACAATATAGGAAAAAATTATAAGTTAAAAAACAAGAATTATCGGAGCGCGAGACTTGCCAGCGAGGAATAAATATAGTGACCGAGGGAAAATGAGCTTGATAGCTTGATGTCGAAAAAAAAGAGAAGTTAGTTAAAAACTTTAACCCTGCTTCCGCGACTTGGCTAGCTTTTAACTCAATAATTTGATTTTGACAGTTATCAATAAAATCTTGAGTCTGCTGAAAACGATTATTACCGCTAACAATTTTTTCTTGACAAATTTCCCAAGCCGCGATCGCGCTCCGCTTTTGTTGCGCTTCCCAATAAAAGGAGCGTTGATCACTCAGATTAAAACGTTGCAAAATCGCCAGTGGTTCCACCAGCGCTAACGGTTGCGTCACACTGACAATGAATGATTGATCGGCTTGCTGACATTGTTTTTGGCAACTTTGTAAAAAGTTATGGAGGTGATCAGGGTCGGCTAATTGTCTAGCATAGCAGGGAGTCACTGACATGAGTGCAACAATTGTAAATAATTTTATAATTGATCTGGTCTTGTGCAAACAAAGATGATATTTCTAAAGAGACGTTGCTGATGGTGAAAACCATTGCTTGCTATTGATTTATCTTAACAATAATTGCCGTAACCGCTTAGGGATCGCTTCCCTCAGCAATACATACGGATCATTGTTGAAATTTCCCATAAGCAAAGCCTATACAAGACAACCTGAGTTATTCTTATTTCTATGCGCTTGACTCGTTCGACTGATAATTCTGTAAAAAAAATTAATACATCTTTATGGTTAGCGGCGATTAAGCCCCCCATTTATAGCGTTGCCATTATTCCAATTACCATGGGAACTGTCGTCGCTTATCGAGAAACTGGAGAAATTAATATTGCTATCTTTTCCCTGTTTATTCTATCAGGAATCTTGATTATTGCTTGGCTTAATTTGAGTAATGATGTTTTTGATTCGGAAACGGGAGTTGATGTCAATAAATCAAGTTCAGTTGTTAATATTACAGGCAATAAACAGTTAGTTTTTACGATTAGCAATATTTGTTTAGGATTAGCGATTTTGGGGTTAAGCGCGATCGCGTGGCTACAACAAGACTGGTTAGTAATTGGCTTAGTATTGCTTGCTTGTTTCCTTGGTTATACGTATCAGGGGCCACCGTTTCGACTGGGTTATCAGGGCTTAGGAGAATTGATTTGCTTTATTTGTTTTGGCCCCATTGCTATTGCTGCCGCCTATTATTCCCAAGCGCAAGTTCTGACTCCTGTTACTCTTCCCACAGCAATTTTAATCGGAATTAGTACAACTATTATTTTATTTTGTTCCCATTTCCATCAAGTGCAAGATGATATTGTCGCTGGAAAAAAATCACCAATTGTGCGGTTAGGAACTAAACGTGGCGCAAATGTTCTGTTAGTTTTAACCGCAAGTATGTTTGCTTTTACGGTTATTTGGTGGCTTCTGGGATACTTTCCCCTTTCTAGCTTCCTCATTTTTCTTGCCATTCCTTCTGCTCAGAAATTAGTGAGTCATGTGCAACAATATCATGATCAACCGAGTCAGGTTAGCAATTCCAAATTTATTGCGGTTCGATTTTATATTTGGAGTAGTTTATTTCTGGGATTGGGGTTAGCTATGTCTGATTTAACCCAAGGCTTGTTAAACTGGTAGTGCCGAAATTCCCCGAGGAACTTTTCGCCCTGATGCCAACCGAAAGGCAACTAAGCGAAGTTATTGCAATAATAAGAAACTGTTTCTAAAGAAAAGACTTAATTATAATGCTGTATAATTTTTTTAAGGTGATGACAAGGATGTTTTATGGCACAGCGGATTCTTTCGGGGGTTCAACCGACAGGAAATCTTCATTTAGGGAACTATCTAGGTGCGATTCGCAACTGGGTAGAAACGCAAAAGGATTATGAAAACTTCTTTTGTGTGGTGGATCTCCATGCAATTACAGTTCCCCATAACCCTGAAACCCTAGCTCAAGATACTTATACCATCGCAGCGTTGTATCTCGCTTGTGGGATTGATTTAAGCTACTCCACCATTTTTGTTCAGTCTCATGTAACTGCACATAGCGAACTCGCTTGGCTGCTTAATTGTATCACGCCCTTAAATTGGCTCGAACGCATGATTCAGTTTAAGGAAAAAGCCATGAAACAGGGGGAAAATGTCAGCGCGGGATTATTAGATTATCCTGTTCTGATGGCAGCAGATATTTTATTGTATGATGCGGATAAAGTGCCTGTGGGAGAAGATCAAAAGCAGCATTTAGAATTAACTCGCAATATTGCTCTCCGGGTTAATGATCAATTTGGGAAAAAAGATCAGCCAATCTTCAAACTTCCTACGCCTTTAATTCGTGATGAGGGGGCAAGAGTAATGAGTCTTCTTGATGGCACGAAAAAGATGTCTAAGTCTGATCCCTCGGAGATGAGTCGCATTAATTTATTAGATCCCCCTGATGTCATTCAAAAGAAAATTAAACGTTGCAAAACTGATCCGATCAAGGGGTTAACTTTTGATGATCCTGAACGCCCTGAATGTGATAATTTATTAACCCTCTATACGATTTTATCGGGAAAAAGTAAGGAAACTGTGGCTGCGGAATGTCAGGATATGGGATGGGGGCAATTTAAGCCTCTCCTCGCCGAAACAACAGTAGAAGCCTTACGTCCAATTCAGGAAAAATATCAAGAGTTAATGACAGAAAAAGGGTATTTAGATTCAATCTTAAAAGAGGGACAAGAAAAAGCAAGCGCGATCGCGCAAGAAACGCTTTCTCGGGTTAAAAATGCTCTCGGTTATCTCCCTCCCTTTTAAGGAAGCGGTGATGCTAGTCTTCTGTTAATAATTCATTAGCAGAAATTACGTTTCCTTGCGTTCCAAATGACCAAAGGGCAGCCGCTGCTTCGGCGCGAGTCACTGCTTTTTGCGGCTGCATAAGTTGCGTATAACCATAAACACGGCGCAGGTTAGAATTGTCCTCATTATTAAAATCGGCAATAACAGCCCCTAAAGCCTCTGAGTCAATGGCGCTGGCATCGCGAAAGCCCCATGTATCGTTAATCGCTTCTCTATCTGCTGAGGGAAGGCTGCGACGAATATCTAGGGGAACTTTCCATAATAATAGCGTTTGTCGGGTGAGAGACTGATCAGGACGAAAACGAGTCACTTCATCATTCCCAGTGAGTCGGGAGGGAATTAAGCCAGCTTCAGCTAATCCTTGAATAATGGGAAAGTCAGGATCATCAGGGGAGATATCTTGAAAAGCAGGGGTTTTAGCTTCACGAACCGGGCGAATTTGTTGGCTGGCGCGATCGCGGTAAAGGGTATTATTCGCTTCAAATAACCAACGGGCAAAGGTGCGACGAGTTACGGGTTCATTGGGGGCAAATTGTTTCTTTCCCTCTTCTACAGGGGTTAGGATTCCTAGTTTTGCCAAGTCTTTGACTTTTTCTCGAAGGGGATCGGGGGTTTTGGCTAAGTCATTAAACGTTCCAGTAAATTCTCTGGTGACTTCTTCTTCTTCCTCAGTTTCTTTTTCTTGTTGGGGTTGAGAGGTTTGTTCCGTCTCTTTCTCTTCTTTTGACGTTGTCTGTGTTGTTGTTTCTTGTTCTGCTTGAGAAGCTATTTTTTTATACTCTAATAGAATTGTATTACTTGATTCTGAAGTTTGAGATTGGGAAACGATTACCTTTAGGTTTAAATCGGAAGATTTTGCTTCCATTGTTCTTTCCTCACCTTCGGTAAAGGGGCTGACAATTTCCCACTCTTCTCCGCTTAATTTCTGTTCATAAAACTCAATAATCTGATTGATTCTATCTGGTGAAAGCCATTGCAAATTTCCCGTGGAATCCTCTTCATCAATTTGTTGATCTACTAACTCAGCATTGGGATAAAAGGGAATGCTATCGGGAACTGTCGCTGCTGGTTCTAAGGCATTGTTAGATGTTTCCTCATTTTGTTGTTCTAATTCTGAATCGGCAGCGAGGCGTTGTTGTAATCCTTCCCCACAACCGGTCGTGAGAGTTAAACTAATCAGTAGGATGAAAGCAGATTGATAACGCAATAAAAATACCTCTTTTTAATAAGAATATAGCAATATGATCTCATTTGTAAAAAGTAACTTAATTTCAGATCCCCACTCACCTCCCTTAATAAGGAGGGGGGATCAAGTGCAGAAATTTACAATTGATGTAAGATTGCTATGGGTTCCTTCATTCTTAGTATAGTTACCTCAAACAATTTTTTCATTACTGAATACCGTGGCTTTTTCCAATTACCCAATGACGACGGAAAAATTTAGCCAGTTCTGTTTCTTCTAAGGCAAAATAAATGGGACGGCCATGGGGACAAGTATGGGGATAACGGGTTTGTTGCCAAGCGTCTAAAATCTCCTGCATTTGTTCTTGGCTGAGGGGCGTTCCGTTGCGAAGGGCGCTGCGACAGGCGGCAGCGATTTTGGCGGTTTCTAGGCTTCCGCCACGACTCAGTTCTAGGATGGCATCAATGAGGTCTTCTCGGGATTGCAGAATCTTGGGAACGGTTCTAATAGCCCAAGTGTCTTCACCAAAGGCTTCAATATCTAGTCTTAAGCGTTCTAATTGTTCTTGTTGCTGGCTAGAAAGGCGGTTCAGGATTAAGGGGGGATCATGGGGAACCAGTTGCCAATGGTCTTGTAATTGTTCAAAAATGATGCGTTCATGGGCAATATGTTGCTCTACTAGCCACATTCCTGTGGGGTGTTCGGCGATAATATAGGTGTTGTGTAGTTGCGCGATCGCGCTGAGAGAGAATAATCCCATCTTCGGTTCGACTGTCTCGGTTAACCGATCGGATAACTCATAACTTCCGGTGGCTTCTTTGGCTTTAATTAATTCCCCCACACGGCGATTATGGACGGTTTCAGGAAGATTACTCGGGTTAAGGCTTAAAGCATCCTTGAGAACCTGTTGCGCTTGTTGTTGCCAGTAATCAAGGTAATGCAGATAGATTTCTGATTTACTGGGATGACGATTCCAGTCAATTAAACTGGGATCAGTGTGCAGATGCAGCCAACAAATGGGATAGCGATCGCGCGGTAGGGTTGGGATCAATTCTGAAACGAGAGTTTGTTCTAATTCCGGTAAACGAATCGGTCGCCCGTTGAGTGCAATTTTAATCCAATCTCCTTTATGACGAGACGCGCGATCGGGCAAACCCACCACTAATTCTAACCGTGAGGATTGTTGGTGATCGGGGGTTTCTATCTCTTGACATTGATACTGAAAATCTGAGGCATGAAACCGTGATAAAAGCTGCGGGAAAATCTGTTTTGGGGTTTCTCCCCGACTCACTTGCCAAGCCAATTTTTGCTGATGATAAATTTGCCAAGTCACCTCAGGATGACAAAGGGCAATTTCATATATGGTTTTCTGAATAGCTTTTAGCTGTTGCGAGACTTTCGGTAATCCCTGACGACGCACGGGTAAAGCGGCAAATAAATCAGAAACAGTTACAATCGTTCCAGGCGCGATCGCGCTGACTTTTTCTTCACCAATCTCTCCCCCCTGCCCATACCTTACCGCATAACCCAGGGCAGTGGGAGACGAGCGAGGGCGACTCAATATCTGTAGCCAAGCCACTTGGGTAAGACTGTGTAGGGCTTCCCCGCGAAACCCTAACGTAACAATTTTCTGGAGATCCTTGGCGGTACGAATTTTACTGGTGGTATGGGAAAACGCACAACAGCGCAACTCTTCAAGACTCATTCCCTCCCCATTATCCGCCACGCGAATCTCTGACAAATCTTTATTGAGAGAAACAGTAATCCGATCAGCATCGGCATCTAAGGCATTTTCGATTAACTCCCGTACCACACAAGCCGGAGAAGCAATCACCTCTCCGGCTGCAATTTGTTTAATTACATTGTCTGGTAAAACGTTAATCAAATTCTTAGCGAATAAGCGTATCCATTACTCATCCGGTTCTATGGTACTGGTTAAGCCATGATTTTTTAAGGTTTCACAGTAAAATTCTGCGTGTTCTTGAGCGCAGGTAATTACAAGGGCAATCTCAGAATTATGAGCCTCCATCATAATATTAACGGCTTGGGGCTGGGTGAGACTGGGAACTGTCTGTAATAGCGTTTGCACCACATACTCCATGCCATTAAAATCGTCATTATGAAGGAGAACCTTATAATTAGGAGCAGGTTTACGAACAGTTTCATTTTTCTCTACCGTTTGAATTGCCGGTTTGTCTAGAACTTCAGTCGCCACAGCGATCCTCCCAATTCGATTACAAATTTAACCTTCTTGTTTAGCATTTTAATAATTTCTTTAGAACTTGACCAATATTACTCACCACCAAGCGGAGAGGTTTGGGCTTCTATGGTTTCTTCCTCCTCAGGAGAAGAGGCTTCTATGGTTTCTCCTTCTACCTCTTCTGCTTCTTCTTCGTGTTTTTTCACTTCCTTGATATCAATTTTCCAGCCGGTAAGATTGGCGCAGAGACGAACATTTTGCCCATCTTTCCCAATAGCTAAACTGAGTTGATTTTCGGGAACATAGACTTCGGCACGTCTTTCTTCGGTATCCATGAGAATCACACGGTTAATTTGCGCCGGACTCAGGGAATTTTTGATATAAACTTCGGGATCGGGAGACCAGCGAATGACATCAATTTTTTCCCCCCGTAGTTCATTCACCACTGCCTGAATGCGCGATCCTCTTGCGCCAATACAAGATCCCACGGGATCAACATCGCGATCCAAGGTATCTACCGCAATTTTAGTGCGCGATCCCACATTGCGAGAAGAGGGTCTAGCTTCCCGCGCGATCGCGACAATTCGCACCACCTCATCTTGGATTTCTGGCACTTCATTTTCAAAGAGATAAGCCACTAACCCCGCAGAAGCGCGAGAAACAATTAATTGGGGGCCGCGTCCTGATCCTTCACGAACTTTTTTCAGGTAAACCCGAAACGCGGCATTGGCGCGATAATTATCATTGGGAAGTTGATCTGGCTTCGGTAATTCCGCTTCTACCTCCGGGCGGCCATAGCCACTACTTACCCCCATAATCACCGATTGACGCTCAAATCGAATCACTCGCGCCTGTAAGACAGTTTCCTCTAACTCTTGAAACTCCTCCTGCACCATCTTGCGTTCTTGATCGCGGAGTTTCTGCATTAAGACTTGCTTGGTTTGAATCGCTGCCATGCGACCAAACTCTTTTTGCTGGGGAGTAACATCAAGAACGACGCTATCCCCTAATTCTGCTTCCTCGGCGACTTCTTTCACTTCTTTGAGTCCAATTTGATGATCGCTATTGGTGACTTCTTCAACAATTTCTTTTGTCGCTAGCACCATGAACCCTTCTTCTTCGACATTGAGTTCCACTTCAAAGTTATCGAAATAATCATCACTGAAATGATCCCGATCTAACGTCTGCGATCGCCGATAACGTTCATATCCTTTCAAAAGTGCTTCCTGTAAAGCCGTTTTCACCACATTTGGCGGTAAATTATGCCCTTCACTAATGTCGTCAATCATTCTGCCTAAACCGGGTAAGCTGACGATGGCCATAAAAATGAATCTCCTTATTTTATTATTGGTTATCTGTAATTAAGGGGTATCTAACTGCACAATTTGGGTAACATCACGGGGAATTTTAACGATTTTTCCTTTTTGATTGAGGTAAACCGTTGTCTCATCACGACCATTGAGCGTCCCTTGCCATTTTTCTTTTCCTTTGTAGGGGGGATCCGTCATTACTAGCACGGGAAAGCCCTTAAAACTGACATATTCGCGATCGCGCGTTAATTGTTCCGAAATCCCGGGGCTAGAGACTTCCAACACATAAGCATCCGGGATGATTTCTGTTGTATCGAGTTCTGCTTCGAGAGTCCGACTCATTTGTTCACAATCATTCAGACTGGTATCCTCTTCGGGATTACGAACTTCCACCCTCAACACAGGAGGGCTTTCATTGGTTAAAAAGCCAATCTCCACTACCTCTAAACCGAGATTGTTGGCAATGGGAGTTGCAATTTCGCTAACTTTGGGAATCAAGGGATGAGTCATCGTTTTCAAAATTTAACCCGCAACCGTAAAATTGATTCAGAAATCAGAATCTTGAGACCTTAACTTGCAAACAAAAAAAAAGCGGGTTCAACCCACTTCCTTCCCGCGAGGATGCTGTTGCAAGTCCTTAAGCCAAAAGTCCCACTTCTGACCTCCTAACTTAGTTATATTTTAGCATCAGGGGAGAGCGCGATCGCGCCGATAATAATTCTCTAAATGCTGGCTTCTAGTAGATGATTCAAACTGAAATTGAAATTGCTGGTGAAACCATTACCCCAGGGGAACGTCGTGAAATCGAAATTCCAGTGGCACGCTTAATCACCCATACCCTACTCTCGCTTCCTGTAACCATTCTCCATGGCGTTGAACCGGGCCCCCGACTCTGGTTAAGTGCAGCCATTCACGGCGATGAAATCAATGGCGTAGAGATTATTCGACAAGTTTTAGAACAAGTCAACCCCAAGCAATTACGCGGCACCCTGATTGCTGTTCCTGTGGTTAATTTATTTGGTTTTTTAGAACAATCTCGCTATCTCCCAGATCGTCGAGACTTAAATCGTTGTTTTCCCGGTTCTCCCGAAGGTTCTCTCGCCTCCCGTCTCGCTGCTTTATTTATGCGAGAAATTGTTAGTCGTTGCACTCATGGCATTGATCTCCATACCGCATCGGATCATCGCACCAATTTTCCCCAAATTCGGGCGAATCTCCTTGATGAAGAAACCTATGCTTGTGCTAAGGCGTTTGGCGCACCCGTTATGATGCACGCCACAACCCGAGATGGTTCGCTGCGAGAAGCAGTGGCAAAAAAAGGGATTCCCATCTTACTTTATGAGGGGGGAGAAGCCTTACGGTTTGATGCCGAGGCAATTCGAGTGGGAACACAAGGCATTTTAGGAGTAATGAATCGTTTAGAAATGTCATCTTTTCCCATCCCCTCAACTTCTTCGGTAGAAGTCGAGAAAACCAAATGGGTTCGCGCCTCCCGAGGCGGAATTTTACGCTTGCAAGTGCAGTTAGGAGAATCTGTCAGCAAAAAGCAACTTTTAGGAATCATCGCTAATGCCTTTGGCAATGAAAGAGTGACCATTAAGTCTCCTCTTGAGGGCATTATTATCGGACACACGCAAAATCCGCTAGTCAATCAAGGAGATGGCATTATTCACATCGCCGCCTATTCTTGATGATTTTATCTAAGTAAAAATAATCACCATAAAATTTAACGTTCATACCAGCTTAATAAGTGTTAGCATTGAAGTATATGTAGTGATTTAAAATAATTAAACGAAAAATCTATGAGACCTATCAAGTATTTAACTGCTTTTTCCGTAATGGGAATAGTTATGGCTTCGGCACTGCCGGCGAACGCGATCGCGAC
>CAZTXK010000075.1:0-10460 GCA_964617275.1 uncultured Dactylococcopsis sp.
CTTGGTTTGGGAATCACCAATCAATCGTTTCTGAATGTTATCCCGTTTCTAGAAATTTACGGTAATACGCTAGAAAGGCTTTAGCGCGTTGAATTTGCACTTCCGCCTCTTCTTCAGAAATGAGACCGGTGGCACCATAGTCTCCTACATTTCGTAAATCTTGCGCTTCTTTAAGTTGTCGATGAAATTTAACAGGAACTCTTTCTGTTTTAGCAAATTCTTTGCCGAAAGCGGAAATTACTGCTGAATGTTTGGAAAAGGTTAAACCATCGCCTAAAAGAAAGGCAGAAGCAATATAAAACATGGTGTAATAGGCTCTAGAGACGGCAAAATCGTAATAACCTCCTTCTAATAAATAATTGGCAGCATTAAGACTTTGTTGGGCTTTTTGAAAAAGTTGGTTTTGTTCGGGAGTCACAGAGGAATTCCTTCCTTATGAATATTCTGAATAAGAGGCGTTTTGAGATAATGCCAGTCTTGTTCGGAAAGATAAATACAGTTAATCAGTTGATCCGTTTCTAGAGACAGATTACTAATTAAAGTGTTATTACGCTTAATTTCAGCAATGGGATTTACCTCTCCAGCAAGGACGACTAAAACATCAATATCAGAATCGGATTCCGCGTCCCCTCGGGCTTGTGAACCAAAGAGAATCAGTTTAACCAGTTGGTCTTGATAGGTTTGTTGAAGCTGTTGTTTGAGTTGACTAAGGATTAGTTCAAGTTGATTGGATTGGGTTACAGATGACATGGGAGTTTTAAGTTAGAGTTCGCATTTAAATGCTCTTATTTCTGCTATTTTTTTATAAGGTATAATAGCGCGATCGGTCTTTTTATCCTTCTCACCAGAAATCTGCTGATTAAGAGATAGCAAAGTCAGTAATTTGACGGCGTTCTGGAGTTTTAAAAGCGAGAACAATTTGCTGGGGAGAGATTCCCTCTTTAACCAGTTCGTTGGCGATTCCTTCTTCTGTTCCGTCTTGTTGTATCCAAATCTTATTATTAATGATATCAATGTGAAGGAAAGGGCTATAGATTCGGCGATCATTTTCCCATCCAATTTCTACTAAAAGGTAATGGGTTTTGTCTTTGTCTATGATGAGTTCAATGTTAGTATTGGGGTCGTTTCCAATAAAATCAAGATAGTCTTGTAGAACTTTCGTAACTGCTTCTTCAAGATTTTGATTGCTTAAGGTATCCATAACTTTTGATTTCAACGGCGATTTTATCCATACCTTTCTCCGCAGCAATTAGTTTCTGAGCACCTAAATCGATGAATAAATTCTTACCTCGTGCAAGTTTGATCCGATAGGGATTATGGGTGATTGTCCACCCGTCTTTTTGAAGTGCATGGCATACAATGTCATGATAATAGTCACGGGCTGGCATAATAGTTACAGTTCTCTTTACGCAATTTTAAAAAAGTTTTAAAGTGTTTTGGCGCGATCGCGATTCGGATTCAAATTATTATTGAAGGCGCGATTAAATATCCGTTCCGCCCGCAGTGGAAGCCTCAGAATAGGGACACGCCCAATGGCATAGCAATAATAGCTTCTAGTTTACAGATAAGGTATAAGCGAGTTTATCGGCAATCCCTTCTACCCATTTTTCATCCTGCTTGGTGTAGCTACGAGGGGCATTTGCTACGACAAATAACGCCCCTTTATTCCCAATCGGCTGGCAGATTAAGGCTTGAGAATTTTCTGGGAGATAGTCAAATTCAATTCTCCCGGGGTACAGATTTAAGTTCACTAAATAAACGGGTTTTTGCTTTTCTAATACGCGGTTGAGAATTGCCCCTGGGGTAACTTCTGCTTTGGGGGCTAAAATGCCTCGCCGTAGTAAAACCTTGCCGTCATAATACACGAGCAGCGATCGCGCTGGGGTATTGGTTAACAACATCAGAGAAGCCCATGCTAACTCCGTTTTCACCTCTTCTGATAAATTGTCGGCTAACTTAAACCCTTCTTCTCCCACTAACTCCACAGCTTCCTTGGGGCGCGGTTGTACCCGTTGCCAAAGTAATCCCACTAAAATTAAAATTGCACTGAGAAATACCCCCATCGCATCCGAACGAGCTTGGGAAGGAGTTAGAGAAGCTGTCAGTAAGCGGTTGATTAATAAAAGAGTGCCGCCTACGCCCCCAACGACAAGAGGCAGCAGGCGTAAAACCCAATTGGGATCCGAGGTTTTCATAAATAAAGAAAGGATTGATCGCCCTGATTAAGATTTCTCCTCACCAGCTTCCATCACTCGCTGAAACATATAGCCCGTTCCCCGAGCCGTTAAAATGAGTTCCGGGTTACTGGGGTCATCTTCAAGTTTCGCCCGTAAGCGAGAAATATGGACATCCACCACCCGAGTATCCACATGACGTTCAGGGGTATAACCCCATACCTCTTGCAGAATTTCCGAGCGAGAAAACGCCTCTCCAGAACGACCCACCATTAATTCAAGGAGACTAAACTCCATCCCTGTTAAACGGATGCGTTCATCTCCTTTATAAACTTGACGGCGATTGGTGTCAATTTTAATTGAACCCACCTGAATCACGCCAGAACTAGGAATCCCTGAGAGTCCTTCTTTATCCACTCGTCTTAAAACTGAGCGAATACGAGCTTCTAACTCTTTAGGAGAAAAGGGCTTGACGACATAATCATCTGCCCCTAATTCTAACCCCGTAATGCGATCGGCAACATCTCCTAGTGCCGTTAGCATAATAATAGGAATGTCAGATTCTTTCCGCAGTTCTTGGCAAACACCATAACCATCCAGTTTTGGCATCATTACGTCTAGCACCACCAAATCGGGCTGATTTTCGTTAAAGGTGGCAACGGCTTCTTCGCCGTCGGCGGCAGTGACAACATCGTAGCCGATCATGGATAAACGGGTTTCTAGAATCCGACGAATACTGGCTTCGTCATCAACTACTAAAATTTTTTCTTTATGGTTTTCCAAATTACTCAACACTCCTTATTTTTTCTAAATGTTTTTACTTATTGTTTCTATTTCTAGAATATCCTTTAGGGAGAGATTCTTAGCGACTACGTTATCTTCTCTTCCTGAAAATAATCAATTTCTAACATTGGTTTTAGGTTTATAAACTGTAAGGATACATCTTAACAATTTAAAACCAGTTGCAGAAAGTCCATTCATGTTCATTTAAAATGTCTAAAGCGAAAGTTATCTATGTTTGCAGTGCTTGTGGAGCCGAACATAACCAATGGTTTGGCAGATGTTCCGGTTGTGGAGAATACGGGACATTAGAAGAGGAAGTCCTCAGTTCTGTGAATGCTAATCCTCGCACAGGATGGCAGTCGAGTAAAGATTCTACCACTGTTGCTCATAATAAGCCCCCTAAAGCCCGAATTTCTCTCAAGTTTTCTCAAATTCAAGATGATGAGCAACCTCGCTATCCCTCAGGGTATGGGGAATTGGATCGGGTTTTGGGTGGGGGAATTGTTCCGGGTTCATTGGTTTTAATCGGGGGAGATCCTGGGATTGGCAAGTCAACGTTGCTGTTACAGGTGGCAAACCAGACGGCAAACAGCCAGAGGACATTATATGTTTCTGCGGAAGAATCTGGGCAACAGGTGAAGTTACGGGCTTCTCGCTTGGGAGTGGGATTAACCGATTTTCCTGAAGATCAAGGGGAGGAAAACAATGGTCATAAGCCTAAAAGTATGAACCATGAGAATCTTTATGTGTTACCCGAGACAGATTTAGAGGAAATTTTACGGGAATTGGAGTCGCTTAAGCCGCTATTAGCGATTATAGATAGTATTCAAACCCTCTATTTTGCCTCTTTAAGTTCCGCTCCGGGGTCGGTGGCGCAAGTTAGAGAATGTACCTCGGCATTGATGCAGGTGGCGAAACGGGAGAATATTACGCTTTTAATTGTCGGTCATGTCACCAAAGAAGGCGCGATCGCGGGGCCGAGGGTTTTAGAACATTTAGTGGATACCGTGCTGTATTTTGAGGGCGATCGCTATGCTTCCCACCGCCTGTTGCGTTCGGTGAAAAATCGTTTTGGCGCTACCCATGAAATTGGGGTGTTTGAAATGGTGGATCATGGCTTGCGAGAGGTGGAAAATCCCTCGGAGTTGTTTCTCGGCAATCGCGATGAATCGGTGCCGGGAACTGCCATTGTTGTCGCCTGTGAAGGCACTCGCCCGATTGTGGTAGAGTTACAGGCGTTGGTGAGTCCCACCAGTTATACTTCTCCCCGTCGGGCAACTACAGGCATCGATTATAACCGACTGCAACAAATTTTAGCGGTGTTAGAAAAACGGGTGGGGATTCCCTTATCGAAGTTAGATGCTTATGTGGCAACGGCTGGGGGATTAGGGGTAGAAGAACCGGCGGCGGATTTAGGAATTGCGGTGGCGGTGGTGGCAAGTTTTCGCGATCGCGTGGTTGATCCGCGCACAGCCCTAATTGGGGAAGTGGGGCTAGGAGGGCAAGTCCGATTAGTTGCCCAATTGGAACTGCGGATTAAAGAAGCTGCCAAATTAGGCTTTCAACGCGCGATCGTTCCCCAAGGGCAAAGTCTTCCAGACATGGGCATTGAAATTATTACCGTCAGCAAAGTGATTGATGCCATTGTTGCTGCGATTCCCCCCCAACCCCGTTATGGAGAAAATGATGGTAACTCTCTCCCTCAAGAAGACCAAGAAGGATAGCTTTCTGACAAACTTTATGCCAAACTGCTATCTTAGATGTCTTTGGAGAAGCACCTCCTCGGGTGGCGGAAGGACATTCTGAAAAACAAATCTTCTTTGCAGGTGCGCGGATCATAAAGGATGAGTTATAAAAGGGTTTTACTAAAACTAAGTGGGGAAGCGCTGATGGGGTCTCACCAGTATGGCATTGATCCCACAGTAGTAACCGAAATTGCCCAAGAAGTTGCCGAAATTGTGGAAACCAATGTCGAAATGGCAATTGTTGTCGGTGGCGGCAATATTTTCCGTGGCGTAAAAGCAGCCTCAGGGGGAATGGATCGAGCAACTGCTGATTATATTGGTATGATTGCAACAGTGATGAATGCTTTAACGCTTCAGGATGCCCTAGAGCAAGCTGGAGTCCCGACAAGGGTGCAAAGCGCAATTACAATGCAACAAGTAGCCGAGCCTTATATTAGACGACGCGCCATTCGCCACTTGGAAAAAAAACGAGTGGTGATTTTTGCAGCTGGTTCTGGAAATCCCTTTTTTACCACCGATACCACAGCAGCTCTACGGGCTGCCGAAATTGATGCGGAAGTGCTATTTAAGGCGACGCAAGTTGATGGGGTTTATGATAGTGATCCCCATACTAATGCGGATGCTCGTCTGTTTGATCAGTTGAGCTATACTTATGTCCTTACTGAGGATTTACGGGTGATGGATGGTAGCGCGATCGCGCTCTGTCGCGATAATAACATTCCCATTGTTGTTTTTAATTTACGGCAACGAGGCAATATCATGCGCGTTGTTCAAGGAGAATCTGTCGGAACATTGGTTGGAGGTAGTAAATGAAATTATCTGATGTCGAAAGTAAAATGAAAAAAAGCATTGAGGCGACCCAACAGTCCTTCAATAGTTTACGCACAGGACGGGCAAACTCAGCCGTCTTAGACCGCGTTATGGTGGAATATTACGGTATGGAAACCCCCCTAAAATCCTTAGCCAATATTAGCACTCCCGATGCGACTACAATTTTGGTTCAACCCTATGATAAAGGAAGTCTCCAACAAATTGAGAAAGCCATCTCCATGTCAGATGTGGGATTAACCCCCAATAATGATGGCGAGGTGGTTCGACTCAATATTCCCCCGTTAACCAGTGAACGGCGACAAGAACTGGTGAAACTGGCTGGGAAATATGCCGAAGAAGGACGAGTTTCCATTCGCAACATCCGTCGTGATGCCATGGAAGAAGTACGAAAAAAAGAAAAAAATAATGATCTCTCTGAGGATGAATCCCATGATATTCAAGATAAAATCCAGAAACTAACTGATAAATATGTCAGTAAGGTGGATGAATTGTTAAAAGCAAAAGAAGAAGATATTACAACTGTCTAAGCCTGCAATCTTAATTCTATAGAAGACCAACAATTTAGTTGGTTTTCTCATTAACTGTCAACCTCTCATTTAATCAAACCTATGGTCGCTGAACGAATTTTACCGACTTTTCAACCCCAAAGCACAGAAGTAACCCGTGAAGAAGGGTTAATGCTTTACCAAGACTTAACCCTCGGACGCTTGTTTGAAGACAAATGCGCGGAAATGTACTACCGTGGTAAAATGTTTGGCTTTGTTCACCTTTATAATGGTCAAGAAGCCGTTTCTACTGGCGTTATTAAAGCCCTGCGTCAGGGAGAAGATTATGTTTCCAGTACCTATCGCGATCACGTTCATGCCTTAAGTGCCGGCGTTCCCCCCAGGGAAGTGATGGCTGAACTATTTGGCAAGGAAACGGGTTGCAGTAAGGGGCGTGGCGGTTCTATGCACCTCTTTTCTGCGGAACATAATCTTTTAGGGGGGTATGCCTTTGTTGCCGAGGGGATTCCAGTGGCAACAGGGGTGGCGTTTCAAACCAAATATCGCCGTGAAGCCTTGGGGGATGAAAATGCGGATCAAGTGACCGCTTGTTTCTTTGGCGATGGGGCAACCAATAATGGTCAGTTTTTTGAATGCCTGAATATGGCAGCGTTGTGGAAACTCCCCATTCTTTATGTGGTCGAAAACAATAAATGGGCAATTGGGATGGCCCACGATCGCGCGACCGCCCAACCTGAAATTTACAAAAAAGCCAGTGCCTTTGGCATGACGGGGGTAGAAGTGGATGGCATGGATGTGCTAGCGGTTCGCGATGCCGCCAAAGAAGCCATCAAACGCGCTCGTGCTGGAGAAGGGCCGACCCTGATTGAAACCCTAACTTACCGTTTCCGTGGGCATTCCTTAGCGGATCCCGACGAATTAAGACCTCCCGAAGAAAAAGACACTTGGATGGCAAGAGATCCCATTAAACGACTGGCTGCCTATTTGGTGGAACAAAATCTCGCCACGCAACAAGAACTCTCTGACATTGATCAGAAAGTTCAGAGTCAGATAGATGAGGCAGTAGAGTACGCTGAAAATAGTCCTGAACCTAGTCCAGAAGAGTTACGGCGTTATGTCTTTGCTGAAGATGAGTAATACCGTTTGGTGAAACATTACCCCTTAATCTCCCCTAACCCCAAGAAGGCTGTTTCATTCTTGGAGAAATGACATTCAGGTGGGGAGAGGGGGAGACAAGGCGACAAGGGGAAGGGATTTGTCGTGTTTAGCATGAATTAATCAATTTCATATTACTTACAGTCTTGCCAAATAACCAATAACCAATAACGAATAACCAATATAATGAAACCCTATAACCATCTCCAGCTAATTCTCTTCAGTGGCAAGGGGGGCGTGGGAAAAACCACCCTCGCTTGTAGTTTTGCCCGTCATTGGGCGCGAGAATTTCCCCAAGAACGCATTTTATTATTATCCACCGATCCGGCTCATTCGGTGGGAGATGTGTTGAGTGTATCTGTAGAAGAAACGGCAACAGCGCTACTTGATTTGCCTAATTTACAGGTGAGGGCGTTAGATGCACCAACGCTGCTTCAAGAATTTAAAGGACGCTACGGCGATACTCTAGAAGTATTAGTGGAACGCGGGAGTTTTGTCGATGGGGAAGATTTAACCCCGGCTTGGGATTTAGGATGGCCCGGGTTGGATGAGTTGATGGGGGTTTTAGAAATTCAACGCCTGTTTAAAGATCAAGAAGTGGATCGCATTGTGGTGGATATGGCTCCCAGTGGTCACAGTCTCCATTTATTCGAGATGATGGACTTTTTGGATAGTTTTCTGGATGGCTTAGAGGGGTTTCAAGAAAAGCATCGGGTGATGGTGCAAACCTTGTCTCGAAATTACACGCGCGATGAGGCGGATGAGTTTCTAGAGACGATGCGTGAGGATATGGCGAGGGGACGGTCTTTATTACAGGATGATAGCAGAACGGCTTGTCTGGTAGGCGCGATCGCGCAACCTATGAGTTGGCTAGAAAGTCAAGATTTTATTAATTCCCTAAAAGAACTCAATATCCCTTGTGGCGGTGTCTTTGTTAACAGAATTATTCCAGACTCTTCTCCAGACAAGGATCGCTTCTATGAACAACAGCAATTATTAACCAAATTCCAAAACCAGAGTCACCCTTTATATCTGATTCCTGAACAAGACAGTGATCCCATCGGCGGAGAAGCCTTAGATTCGCTATTTCCCCAAATTCAACCGGTGGGAGAGATTACTCTGACAGAAGCCCCCACGAATCTCAAGTTTCCTGATCCCATTCCCCCCGGGCTTCCCGACTGGATCCAAAAAGGTCGGCAATTACTGTTAGTAGGCGGCAAAGGGGGCGTGGGAAAAACCACTACCGTCGCGGCGATGGGTTGGGAAATGGCACAACGTTACCCTGACAAGCAGATTCGTCTCATTTCGATTGATCCTGCCCATTCTCTCGCTGATGCCTTTGATATTCCTCTCGGACATGATCCGATCGCGATTACCGATAATCTCAGCGCCCAAGAAATTGATGCTAATATCCTCCTCGATCAGTTTCGGGAAGATTACCTTTGGGAATTAGCGGAAATGATGAGTGGGGGAAGTGGTGATACAGAAGGGTTACAAATTGCTTATGGACCACAGGCTTGGCGACAAATGGTGTCTCAGGGGTTACCCGGAGTTGACGAAATGTTAGCCCTATTAACGGTGGTAGATTTGCTAGAAGCGGGGGAACAAGATTTAATTATTGTGGATACTGCCCCCACGGGTCATCTGTTACGCTTTTTAGAAATGCCGACTGCCCTGACAGACTGGCTGAGTTGGATTTTTAAGCTGTGGATGAAATATCAAGCGGCTGCCGGTCACATGGAGTTAATGACGCGGTTGCGACAACTGCGAAAACGGGTGGTGAATACCCATAAAAAGTTGCAAGATGGCGATTATACCGAGTTTATTGGCGTATTGCAAAACCAAAGCGCGATCGCAGCAGAAACCGAACGCATGATCAACGCTTTAGCAGAACAGGGATTATCCCAAAACTATGTCATTCACAATTCCTATCAGTCTGGAAAAGAGATTGATTCCGAAAAATTTCCGAATCATACAGTTGTTCGCTTACCCAGTCTCCCTCGTTCAGTTCCGCCTTTAGAACGGATTAAAGGGGCAGCCAAGCTATTGTTCTAATCGTTCTCTTACTGCTTTTTTAATAAAGGCTTCATCGGTGGGATTTTGATGGGGATTTCCCGCACGATGCCCCCAAATTGAGGAAATAGGACGATATTCGGCATTAGGAATCTGTCTAGCTTCAGCTTCACAGTCTTCGGGCGTAAAATATAAATCGGTCGTTGCTGGCATAACGAGGGTTTTAGCGGTAATAGACTGCAAAGCGCGATCGTAGTCTCCTTGATAAATGGGATTATCACTCACATCGCAGCGTCGCCACGTTTCTAACATAGAAAGCAGATCATGGGGATCATGGCGGCGATAATTCGGTTCCCATCCTCGCAAAAGATAATCTTCTAGGGAAGCAAACCCCTGTTTGTAGTGTAAGCCTTCCCGATAATAGGCTTGGGAAGCTGCCCAACTGGCATAAATCCTGGCAAAGGCGCGATAGCCTCGTTCTGGAATACCATCAAACTGATCGCCTTGCCAACAGGGATCTGCTGTGAGAGCATACCGTAGGCTTTCTAAAAAGACTTGATTATGTTCGGTAGTGCGGGCGGTTCCACAGATAGCGACAATGCGTTCGACACTTTCGGGATACAAAGCCCCCCAATGATAGGCTTGTTGCGCCCCCATAGACCAACCATAAACCATGGCAAGTTTTTCTACCTTAAAGACTTCTTGCAGTAGTTGGTGTTGAGCGCGAATATTATCCCAATGGGTAAACCAAAAGCCTGATTCTCGCAGTTTACAAGCAGAGTGATTACTGGGAGAACTGGAAAGACCATTCCCAAACTGATTAGGGATAATAATAAACCATTGCTGAGGATCTAAAATTCCTTCGGGATGAATTAGCCAGTCTAAGTCTGAATGTTGTCCGCCGTAGGAAGTAGGATAGAGGATGACATTATCCCGTTTTGGCGAGAGTTCTCCATAAGTTTGATAGACAAGTTTCGCTTCTGAGAGGACTTTCCCACATTGCAGTTGAAAGTTGGGAAGGATAAAGTGACCGGCGGCTGCATTCATCTATTCTTCGTGCTGGAGACTCCCCGTTATACCGTCAGGTTAACGGGAGACGGGGCGTATAAACGTCTGGGGAAACCCCAGACGACAGCCCCTCAGAAAAGCACGTCCTCGTGTGTTTACAATTAAGTTTGTCGAACGTTTCAAAAGTTGAGTCTTTGGCGGGTAAGGTTCAGGAGTCACCTCCATCCCCTCCCCTAAGAACCGTG
>CAZTXK010000076.1:0-10448 GCA_964617275.1 uncultured Dactylococcopsis sp.
GCGACGGAGATAACGCTCAAACCATAAGCCAGCGATGACAATGGCAAATCCACACAATAAGAGAACTAGGGCTTTTAAAACCAAGTCTGTTTGATATTCCAGCATCCGAGATAAAATCTGTAAGGTCAGTAAAATTATTCCAGACCAAAAACTGAGACGAGTTCCTTGTTGCAAGCCTTGGCGAATGAGCGCGATCGCGCTTCCGAATAAAATCAGATTATAAATTAGAGTCAATATAAATACGTAGTTAGAAACTTTGAGTATCACTGAGCAACCCGCAACTATCCCCATCGTCAAACTCGTTACACCCACTGAGGTACTATTTAAGTGTAGTCGCCAAGGGGCATTGTCACTTTTCCCTAATTGCCGCCAGCGATAGACGGTTAAGGCAAGCCCTCCTAAAACCTGCACTAATACCACAGCGACATTAATTTCAGGATTATTATTGCTTCTCGGAAAAAAGTCTAGCCAAACATAATGATAGGAAAACAGATAACAAACACTGACCAGAAAAAAAACCGACAAACGACGAGTAATCCAATTAAACTCGCCGAGATCACTTCCCCATAGCAGCAACGGCGGTACGGCAATACCACTGGCAATCATTCCCCCAGCTAACAACGGAGAAAAACGAAATACTCCCGATAATTCCTGCATAATCATTACTTGAAACGAAGAAACCGCAGCGATCGCGCCCCAAAATAAGACCCATCGTGACTGACACAGTTTTGCCAACGGAATAAAGCCGAGAGTAGCAAGTAGCGGCATATATTGAAGCACCCAAGAAAACTCCCCGCGCGGAGAAAAATTTAGAAATCCCGGTAATCCAGACCAATAGCCAATTCCCAGTAAAATGATCGCGATCATGGCAAGCCAAGTGAACTGCAAGCCATACGCCATCGCCAATACACCCCCTCCCCACACTAAATACAGTTCATAAACTGCCCCTGTTTGGTGAAACATCTGCGACATTAACGCCAAATTTGCCCCTAAAATCAACGCCCCTAACACAAGCAGCGCTTTTCCCAGACGTTGCCACTGACTTTGTTGCGACTGCCAACCGAGAAATCCACCGACATTCACTGCAATAAAAATTGTTAACAGCAAAACCACCCGCACGGTGCGCGACCAACCTTGCCAATTCGCTGCCACGAGGGTGATTATCCCTAAGCCGAGAAGAATGCCTCCTAACGCCAATAAAATCAGGACAAAGCGACTCTGACTATCCGCTTCTAGCGCGTAAAACTGATAGCGTTGGGCTAACTGCTGAAAAAGGGAGGAGTCGATTAACCCCTCCTCTTGCCATTTTTCTGCTTCTTTCCGTAACTGTTGGCGAAACTTCTCGGAAACCATCTTCAAAGCATTAAAAAGGTACACTGTACAATTTACAACTACACAATGTCACCACTGCTAATTGCTGTGACGGTTTCCGTTAGGGATGGGCTTTAAAACTGATAAGATACCCCCAGCGTTAAGACGGGATAAATGTTAAAATCGTCAATTTCATCTTCTAGCTCTTCTACTTCTTGATCAACTGCATTATCAACCTGCTGTTGAACTTGAGGATCAACATTAACAGGATCAAGGCTCACTTCTGGAGAACCTGCAAACATTACCCCTAGATTAACATTAAAGTTCCAACGGCTATTGGGTCGGACTGGATTGCCCCAACCAATTCCCAGATATGGCGCGATGTCATTAGAAAATTCTACTGTGGCATCAATATCATCAAAATCAGTTCCGACTTCAAAAGTGTCATTGCCAATGGTTACTTCTTGACCAGCGTTCCCTTGTAATGTCCCATCAACCTGATTATCGTTAACAACAAGACCTGCTGATAGTTTAAAGCCTGAGTTTTGAAAGGGATAATAATCTGCAACCCCTGAGATATTCAATAACTCAATATCCCCTTCGTAAGTCACGTCAGTTTCTTCCACATCAACACCGACAGAAAAGGCATTCAGTCCTAATCTGGCATTGAATTGGGGGCTTATTCGGGTCGTAACAGATGCCCCTAAGCCTAAGGTACTGACTTCAGGTGTAATTGCCCATCCACTGTTCGCATCAGGCATAGCCTGCGGTTCTTCCATCGACTCACTCTCTTCCGTTTGTTCAGTGGTATCAGGCAAGCCCTCGCAACGAGAATTAAAAGGGTAACGTTCGCAAAACTCTTCTAAGTCAGCACTTCGTTGGGTGATCACAAGATCAGATGCCGAATAAGAATAAGAAACATTGCGAAATTCTGAGGCTAACTTCCCTTCTGAAACCTCTGCTAAAGCGGGCGTAGCGATAAAAGCAACCAGACTACCTAGACTCAATAAGGGAACAGTAAATTTATTTCTTAACATAATTAATGCTTCACTCCTCACAGTATATTTGTAGCTAATATTATCTAATTTTTTGTTTGATTTCAGCAATTTATATCGCTTTATTTTGTGACTTTAGCTTTTTACCGTATGCTGATGATAACGATCCAGTAACGGTCTTCTGAGAACGCTAAGATCATTGATAAAGTCGGGAAGGGGCTAAATATTATGACCACTTTTCATCTCAGTGAGACTCGTTCAGAGATTTTTTATCCCAGTGAGGATGGTGAACCTTTGGCAGAAAGTCACGTTCATCTTTATGCCATATTGACGACTTTAGAAGTGTTACGTCAATATCTGAGTGATCAACAAGCGACTGTCTTAAGCAATCAATTTTTATACTATGCCCAAGGCTTTCCCAAACTACGAGTTGCCCCAGATGTGATGGTAATCTTTGATGTTACTCCCGGAGGGCGAGATCACTATAAAATTTGGGAAGAAGGACAAGTTCCTGCAGTTATTTTTGAAATGACTTCCAAAGGAACACAGCGAGAAGATTTAGAAACCAAGAAGACACTCTATGAAAATTTAGGAGTCACTGAATATTGGTTATTTGATCCGAAGGGAGAATGGATCGACGAAAAATTACGCGGTTATCGTTTAGTTGATGAAACCTATCAATTGATTCGGGATGGACATAGTGAACCGTTAAATTTAGACTTACAGGTAGAAGATGCGCTCATTGGCTTCTATCGGGCTGATACAGGGGAAAAATTGCTCATTCCTGAAGAGTTAGCCCAGGCACTAGAACAAGAGGTGCAAGCGCGAGAAGAGGCGGAAAGACGAGTTTCTGAACTCGAAGCCCGTTTAGCCCGCTATCAACAGCAGTTTGGCGACTTACCAGAAGATAATTCATGAACTTAGGCGGTAATTAACTTTATCGATCAGCATGAACCTAATCCAAAAAATAAAATCTCGGTTCTAACCAATATTTCAAACCGATAGGGAGTTGGATAGTTTGGATCAAGGTCTTCTACTGGGGTTAGGGGATACCAATGCTGAAAAAAGTTAAATTTATCTGCCATTTTGATCACAAAACCTCACATAACTGTCGGCGAAACTTCTCGGAAATATCTTGAAATGAATGCTTAATGAATGTTTCCACTGTTATTGCGTCGCACTCGTTTAGTTTAGTCCAAGTAAAACTAATCGTTAGTCTATTTTGGATTAGCTTTTGTTATCTAACTAGACTCTCTAGTTAGGGGGAAAATCAATTAAAAACAAAACAGAGCAGAAAACTGAATCACAGGAAGCGCAACCCGTCACTCAAAATCAATTAGCAGCGACCGAGACGGTCGCACTACGGTCATTTCCTCACGATTGGTATTGTCGTTTAAATGCGTTACAGCTTAACGTGAGAGGTTCAAGACTAAATCGAGTCTCTTGTTGTATGATAGGAAATGTAATCTGGGTGCAAAACTTAAGAAAATGAGTAAAGAAGTCGCGAAAAAAATTAAAGTTAAAGAGCTTCCACAACTGATTGATAAACTTGGGCTTTCTCCTGAGCAGGAAATCAAAGTCACAATTGAAAAAACAGATAATGAATTGCTAAAAGTCATGGATGAAGTTGGAATAAATGCTCAAGAAAAAGGGTTAACTCCCGAAAAACTAGAAGAACTTCTTGCTGATGAATCGTGAACGAGTCGTTATTGATACCAATGTTTTGATTAGCGCTTTATTAAACCCGAATGGTACGCCAAAGCAGGTTGTTGATACTGTTATTGAATTCTGCATTTTACTGCAAAGTGAATCTTGCTTAAAAGAATTAGAAACCCGTTTAGCTAAACGCAAATTTCAGAAATATCTATCAACAATTGAGCGGTCAATGTTTATTACATTACTGCGAAATAACAGTCAATTGATTACTGTTAAATACCATACAGAAATTTGCTCAGACCCAGATGATAACAAATTCTTAGAATTATCAGTTTTAGGTCAGGCAAAATACTTGATTACTGGCGATAAAGACTTATTAGTGATTCGCGAATATGAAGGAATTGAAATTCTGACAGCATCTCAGTTTTTAAGCCTCACTTCTCCCTAAAAACTTGCCCATTTTCCATATTATTCCTTGCGGGTTTATTAAGTTTCATTTCTAGCCATTGACTTTCCTGTTAGGGGAGAGTTTATATTAAATGAGTATATACACTCCAGAAGTTTGGGCTTAATTCATGCGACAAAACGATCGCGCGGTGGGTTTCGTTTATTTGAAGAGAAAATGACCCTGATTCGCTTGCAATTTATAAAACAAGCGCAAAGTTTAGGGATGAGTTTAAACGAAATTAAAGAGTTTTTAACAGTGCGCGATCGAATCTTCGATTCGGTGAGCGGAGCTCAATCGCGGTGATTTACCCTGTGATGAATTTAAAGACAAGCTCGAAGGTAAAGTCACTCAAATTGACCAACAAATTCAAGCACTCCAATACCTTAGACAACAAATTAATTCTTTACTGGCTAGTGCTGATCCAATTTTAGAATTTCCTCCTAATGAGCTTATCTGTCCGATTATTCAAACTTAGCTGTGAAGGATAGGAAACCTTAGGTGTAATTTTTGATTCACCGAGGGAGGATGTCACGAACTACCTCCTTCGCTCTTTTTAAGGCAAGTTTAATTGTTCAAACATTAAACTTAAACTCAATGACATCGCCTTCTTGCACCACATAGTCTTTCCCTTCCGAACGCACTAACCCTTTCTCTTTGGCAGCGGCTAAAGACTGCATTTCCGCTAACTTGTCATAACTAATGGTTTCTGCGCGAATAAATCCCCGTTCAAAATCAGAATGGATCACTCCTGCAGCTTGCGGGGCTTTCATTCCAGCGCGAATCGTCCAAGCGCGAGTTTCCGTTTCCCCAGTGGTTAAATAAGTCCGTAAGCCTAATAAATCATAAGTCGCCTGAATGAGGGATTGTAAGCCGCCTTCTTCTACCCCTAGAGAGTCTAAAAACTCTTTTTTGTCTTCTTCGGATAATTCAATGAGTTCGGATTCCACTTGCGCCGAAACCACCACCACTAAAGCATTATCCTGTTGGGCTATATTTTGCACTTGTTCCACCCATTGATTCCCACTGGCTAAGTCTTCATCGGAGACATTGGTGGCGTAAATAATGGGCTTTTTCGTCAGTAAGTTTAAGGGCTTGATAATGGCTTCCTCATCTTCAGTGAGTTCTAGCTGACGCACGCTTTTCCCATCATTAATGGCTTCTGCCAATCTTTCCAAGAGTTCCAGTTCTACTTTTGCCTCTTTATTTTTCTTGGCTTCTTTGCGAGTGCGTTCAATACGCCGTTCAATTTGGGCTAAGTCAGCAAGGGCTAATTCTAGGTTAATCACCTCAATATCCCGACCCGGATCAACTGAACCGGAAACATGAACAATATCATCATCTTCAAAACAACGCACCACATGGACAATTGCATCCACTTCCCGAATATTGGCTAAAAACTGATTGCCTAATCCTTCTCCTTGGCTTGCCCCTTGTACTAAGCCCGCAATATCTAAAAATTCGATGCGAGTGGGAACAATGCGCTGCGAGTTAGAAATCTTGGCTAAAACCTCTAAACGTTCGTCTGGAACAGCAACAACTCCCTGATTTGGTTCAATGGTACAAAAGGGGAAGTTTGCCGCTTCGGCTTTGGCATTGGCGACAAGGGCATTAAAAAGGGTTGATTTTCCGACGTTGGGAAGTCCGACAATTCCAGCTCTTAGCATTATAGTAATTGATTATTGGTTCGCGCTAACACTGGTTCATTTTACCAATTATTGTAGAGGGTAGATGGACGGCAGGAAAACTGACACAGGTTCTTTACATTGATTCACGATGTTTCTTCATAATACCTCTGGCAGATTTTTTACTTTTTTCTGGAAATTTTTGCAGATTTAGGGAAAAACGTTTATTCTGCTAGAGAAAGTGCGATTTTTGTGTGGTGGAGGATTGATTTTTTGTGAGTTATCAAAATGAGCAATTGCAGGGGGCAAAGTCCTTTTCTCGTAATGATAAGCCGCCGTTGCGAGTGGGAGTGATTGGCGTTGGGAATATGGGACAACATCATACCCGAGTGCTTGGTTTACTCAAGGATGTGGAGTTGTATGGGGTGGCTGATGTTAATGTTACCCGAGGGTTAGATATTGCTAGTAAGTATCGGGTACGCTTTTTTGAAGATTATCATGATTTGCTGGCTTGTGTGGATGCAGTTTGTATTGCGGTTCCGACAAAGTTACACCATGAGGTAGGGTTAGCTTCTCTCCAAGCTGGGGTTCATGTTTTAATCGAAAAACCGATCGCGGCAAGTATTGAAGAAGCTGAATCCTTAGTGAATGCCGCCGCTGACAATGATTGTATCTTACAAGTGGGACATATTGAACGCTTTAATCCCGCGTTTCAAGAGTTAAGCAATGTTTTGAAAGGGGAAGAATTATTAGCATTGGAAGCCCATCGCATGAGTCCTTATTCCCAACGGGCGAATGATGTTTCGGTGGTGTTAGATTTAATGATTCATGATATTGATTTATTGTTAGAGTTAACGGCGAGTTCTGTAGTTAAACTGACGGCTAGTGGCACGAAAGCTGATAATTCTGGGCATTTGGATTATGTAACCGCGACGTTGGGATTTGCTGATGGCGCGATCGCGACGTTAACAGCAAGTAAAGTAACACACCGGAAAATCCGCAATATCTCCGCCCATTGTAAAAATGCCCTCATTGAAGCTGATTTTCTGGATAATGAAATTCTAATTCACCGTCAAACCACTGCCGACTATACCACCAACTACGGGCAAGTGTTATATCGTCAAGACGGTTTAATTGAAAAGGTTTACACTAGCAAAATTGAGCCTCTCCATGCGGAATTAGAGCATTTTCTGAGTTGTGTTCGCGGCGGCAATAAGCCCTCAGTGGGCGGAGAACAAGCGCTTAAAGCCCTTCGTTTAGCCAGTTTAGTGGAACAAATTGCACTGGATGGAAAAGTGTGGGAAACTTCAGTGCAAGAAGGAGCAATTATTTGGGGTTAATTACTTCTGAGGGCAACAATGGGATCTAGTTTCGCTGCTTGACGGGCGGGAATCACGCCAAAGGATAAGCCAATTCCAGCCGAAACACTAACGGCAATAATAACCGCAGGAACGGAAATTTGTGCTGGAAGTGGAGACAGCGTACTAGCAGCAACAATAATGCCACCGCCAATTACGGTGCCGAAGAATCCTCCTAAAACGGCGAGGATCGTGGCTTCAATTAAAAATTGGGTAAGAATATCTTGTTCTCTTGCGCCTAAGGCTTTACGGAGTCCAATTTCTTGGGTTCTTTCTGAGACAGAAACTAACATAATATTCATTACCCCAATGCCGCCCACAAGTAGCGAAATTCCCGCGATCGCGGCAAGCATAATGGTTAATCCCCCCGTGATCCTTCCCACAGTATTGAGGATTTCCTGTTGGGTTTGTACGGAAAAATCATCTTCATCGGTAATATTGTGTCTTAAGCGCAGTAAATTTTCGATTTGAAATCGTGCCGCCCGAATGCTACTTTCATCCTTAGCAGAAACCGCAATAAAAGTTAAATTTATCCCATAAATGGATCGTCGTCCCACAATTTGATTTGCCATTGTCGTGAGAGGAGTATAAATAAAGTTATCCCGATTATTCCCTAAAAATGTTCCCTTTTCTTCCATCACGCCAATCACCCGAAAACTAGAATTGTTAATGCGAATATTGCGACCAATAGGAGATTTGGAACCAAAAAAATTCCGAGCAATGTTTGCTCCTAAGATAGCAACTCGCCGATTTGCTTCGAGATCCACCTCTTGAATAAAACGACCTTCTGCGATTTGAAACCCTCGGACGGTTAAAAATCCTGGAGTCGTTCCAACGACAGAATCTCTCGCATTTTGATTTTGATAGGTAATGAGTTGGGTACTGGTAATTTGCGGCGCAACCCCTTTAATACTGGGGACTTGATCTGCAATCGCTTTAGCATCTTCATAAACAAGGGTTTGGGGAACATCAAAGCTGGTTTGTCGCCCTTGTTGCGAGCCAGGGGTAACAAATAGGGTATTGGGGCCCAGGGATTCAAATTCATTTTTTGCCAGTTCTTGTCCCCCTTGTCCAATTCCCACCATAGCAATGACAGAAGCGTTACCAATAACAATGCCTAACATGGTCAAGCTACTACGTAATTTATTCGCGGTTAAGGTAGTGATTGCCATGCGGATTGTTTCAATAAGTTGCATGGGTGTTTTATCGTATAGAATAGGTCTATCTTTATTATAGAAAATCATGCAAAATACTCGCTTAAATTTGTTATTAGCAAGTTTTTCTAATCAAACGCGACAATTTTTTGCCAATCCGTGGCGGCGAATTAGTTTATTGTTAATTAGTCTTTTATTTGGAATTTTTATAGCAATAGCAATTTCTAGTATTGTCGGACAAAAGGGAAAATTAGATATTGTTGTTGCCGCCATTATGGTAATCTTTACAGAAGTGATTAGCTGGATTCATTATCGCAGGAATCGCAATACTTCAGGAATAGTTGAATTTCTGAATCTATTTAAAATAGGATTAATTTATGGCTTTTATCTCCAAGCATTTATTTTAGGCTCTTAATTAGAGATCGCGTTTGACCAGTGAACAAATAACGAATAACAAATAACAAATGAGAATTTTATATCGTTTATCCCGAGGGGAAACTTTAACTGATCGCGAAAAGCAAGCCTTAGAAAATCGCGATTGGGAGATTCAGATTCCACTGGAAACTAGGATTTATTATTTCCCTATTGTGTCTAAAAGTGTTTATCCTTTGGCTGAGGAAGCGGGATTAAAAGAAGATCAAATCTTATGGCTGCTCTGGTACTTATGGCTTCCACTGAGTTTGAAAATTGCTCGCAAAAAAGAAAAGAAAAAAAAGCCTTTAATTCAAGGAATCTTAGGGCTTCAAGGAACGGGAAAAACAACGTTAGCGACTATTTTACGAGGAATATTAACTCAGTTTGGTTACCATACTGTTACTCTATCTATTGATGATCTTTATAAAACTTATCCAGAACGGCAACAACTACAAAAAGACGATCCGCGATTAATTTGGCGCGGCCCCCCCGGAACTCATGATGTTAATTTAGGGATAGACCTATTAGAGAATATTCTTCAGGAAAAAACGCCCCTTGAAATTCCCCGTTTTGATAAATCAGCTTGCCAAGGAAGCGGCGATCGCGCTACCCCTGAAACCATTAATGACAAAATTGATATCTTATTATTTGAAGGCTGGTTCTTGGGCGTAAAACCTATTGCAGAAACTGCTTTTACGAATCCTCCTCCTCCCATTGATACAGAAGCTGATCGTCAGTTTGCCCTTGATAATAACCACCGTCTGCAAAATTATCTCCCCTTATGGAACTATTTAGATGGTTTAGTTATACTTACCCCCGAAGAGTATCATTTAAGTCAAAAATGGCGACAAGAAGCAGAACAGAAAATGATGGCGCAGGGAAAATCGGGAATGAGTGACGCAGAAATCAAACAGTTTGTAGAATACTTTTGGAAGGCTTTACATCCAGAATTATTTATTACGCCATTAATTGAAAGCAAGCAAGGAGTGGATATAGTCGTAGAAATTGATGCCAATCATGTTCCGATACAAGTTTATTAAAGACCGTTGAATATAAATAATTATAGTAATATGATCTCATTTTTAAAAAGTAACTTAACTTCAGATCCCCCCTTAATAAGGTTGCTATATACTTGTTATGGCTTTTTCACAAATTCTACGGGATTTTTCTCTTATAATAAATTTTTAAATTTAAAACAAATTAACTTGATTTATGGGTAAGTATTTTATTCTATTTGGAATTATCTTTATTATTATTGGGGCTGTGGCTGGCTATGTTGCTGGTGAATGGATCCCTGTTCCTATGGGCATTTTAGCTGGGGGAACGTTTATTTTAATTGTGGGATTTATTATTCTCAGCCGTGGCTTTTGGCGACGACGTTCCACGCAAACGGGAGTTAATGCTTTAATCGCAACGATCGCGCTAGTGACAATTCTTATTTCTTTGAATATTATTGCTATTAATTATGGACGCACCTTTGATTTAACAGA
>CAZTXK010000077.1:0-10438 GCA_964617275.1 uncultured Dactylococcopsis sp.
AAATATCGAAAAATCCAATATTTAAAGATGGTATCTAAAATGACAGGAAACGTGGCAATAAAGAGAAAATTAAATTCTCGATTTTCGGGTAAGCCAAAATGTCGTGAAACTTCTTCCAAAATAATTTCCCAACCATGAGGAGAATGATAACCAACAAAAATATCCGTAGAGAGGATAATAATAAAGGCTTTTGCCGAATCACTTAAGCCATAAATAAATTCATCAATAAATGATTTAAGAACGGAAATTTCTTCTTGGCTCGTATAAATAATAATCACAAACGCGATCACCGAGCAAAGATCAGCAATAATATTTTCAATAGCATTTAAACTGCGAGAACGATAGTGCTCAGCAATTTCTCCTGCTTTTTTTCTAATTTTTTCCTCCATTTCTGCATCAGACATTTCAAAATCACTACCTAAAATTTCTTCAAAGCGTAACGTTTCTTCAAAGTGTTGTAATTCTTCTAATGCTTCTTCCCGAAAATCTCGGTTAATAAATAAAACTTGTTGTTCTTCTTGGACAAAATAATGCTCTGCAATGGGAGCAATAATAAAAGTTTTTGCAATTTGATGCGTTAAAAGTGGCACAATTACCAGGATTAATAAAAACCGAATGGAGATCGCTGTTTTATCCCGAGAAGTCCGAAAATTTCTAATAACTTCTTCTTCAGCATCCGAAGATTTTTCAACTTCCCGTTTAATTCGATTTAAAGTTCTCAGCAGCGATCGCGGTAATACACTTGTTTGATCAGAAATTTTCTCATTTTTTGATAACTGCTTCTCTTCAGATAGACTTCTCGATTTTTCCTCATAGACAGCTTCTTCTGCGAAACTGATTGATTCTTTCTTCTCATTATTCCCCTTTGACTGTTGTTTTCTTTGCCCTTTTGAATTCGAGCCATCATAGGTGGAAACAACATCCTCAACTAGGTTTAGCTTTTCTAAAATGAGATCCGTATTATTAAAAATTCTATTACGAGGATAATCTTGAGCCGCCCAACGAAGAAAAGCGCGACTTTGCTTAAAACTTTTGATATTTTCTTGGACAATTTGTAGATTATGCTTAATTTCTTGCTGGAAATAGGCAAAAACTTCTTCCGAATAAGAGCTATTTTCTACTCGAACGGGTTTTTGCTCAAAATATTCATCCTCAATCAGTTTAATCATTAAAGCCGCCCGATAGGCTTTTTCTAAAATTTTTTCAGGGGAGTTAGAAACCCATGGAAGTAAATCACGAAAAGCTCTTGGTAAATACATTCACTGACTAATTTAGTATTGATTATTTGTTTCCAACTAACATGATATCTAATTGCATTTGATGAGATAAGTATTAAGCTAATTATCCGAATAACAACGAATCAACCTGCACAGGTATTCCATGGAACGTTTTTAAAAACAACAAGCATTATAGACAATAATTTTCCTCGTAAGCGAATCACTTTTTAAGATAAGCTAGGAAATAGAAGCATTTGGGGAAATTTTAACAAATCTAGATGGCAAGAAAACACGCTAGTTGGATTATTGGCAACGCTAAAAGTGGTAAAACCACCTACCTTGTCAAAACGTTTCAGCACTGGTTTCAAAATCAGCAACACTCACCCGATGAGACACCTTCTGTGATTATCCTTAGTGCTAATCATACCACTGCTCAACACTTGAGCCAGTCCTTAACTCGTGCTGTCTCTGGAAAATATCCCATCGTTGTTAAAACCCCACTTGGCTTCATAGAAGATGAAATTAATTTATTTTTACCGCTCTGCTGGAAAAAATTAAAGGTTACGCCTCAATTTCCCTTAAAATTACGCCCAGAAACGGAACAAACGCTGGCTACCAAATTATGGCACTCTCATTGGCCCAATATCCCCAATAACAAAGCAGAATCTCGCCTTGTACGCACAACTTTAGATATTTTACAGCTTGCCGGAGCCAGTGGAACGCCCTTAGAGGAAATTGCAACTCACCTCACTTCCCGCCTCTCTCCAGAGGAAAAAGCCCTCATGGAAGAGGAAGAATTAATCCCACTCATGGCAGAATTAATTTTAATGTGGCGTAATTGGTGTTTAGAGCGAGGGTTTCTTACCTATGGTTTAATTTACTATCTTTATAGTCAGGTTTTGTTACCTGATCCTTTTTATCAAGCCTATTTACAGGATCACTATCAGGGGATTTTTGCTGATGATGTCGATGATTATCCCGCGATCGCGCAAGATTTAGCCGCCCAACTTCTCCAACAAAATGCCGAAGCTGCCTTTACCTTTAATCCCAATGGTAAAATGCGGCTAGGACTTGGCGCAGACCCAGATACTTGGGAAAAGTTAGCGACTCATTGTGAGATAATTTCCCTTCCCTCCGCTTCTGATCCCGCATCCCCGCAAGCAGCAATTTCACCAATTTTGGAAATTCTGGCTGATCCGGTAACAGTAACAAAACTTCCAGATTCCTTATGTCACTTTGAAACCCCTTCTCGTTCTCAACTTCTCAGAAAAACTGCTAAAACTGTTATTAAACTGATCCAAGAAGAACAAGTTTCCCCTGAAGACATCGCCATTATCGCCCCGGGTTTAGACGAAATCGCCCGTTATACCTTGATTAAAATTTTGAGTGATCACTCTCTGCCAGTTAACCCCCTCAATGAACAGCGTCCTCTCATTACCTCATCTCTGGTTCGCGCCCTTCTCAGTTTAACCTGCTTTGTGTATCCTAACTTAGGGCAATTCTTAACCAATCATGGGGTAGCTGAGATGTTAGTGATTCTAACAGAATACTCTCAACATCCCATTGATCCAGTTCGCGCAGGCTTAATTGCTGATTATTGTTATCAGGCTGATCCCAACTCCCCTCATTTATTAGAGATTCAAACCTTTCCCCGTTGGGATCGAATTGGCTATAAAACGGAAACAGGTTATAATCAAATCCGTCACTGGATCGAAGAGAAAAAAGCCCAAAATCAGGAAAAAACTGGTAATAACCTTGTTGACTTTTTTAATGAAGCAATTTCCAAGTTTCTCTGGAAAGGAAATCAGGTTTCAGTTGCAAATTTAACCAGTCTTAAAGAATTGACAGAAACGACTCAGCATTATTGGGAAGTTAAAGAAAGAATTGCAGAACAAGAAGGGGAGTCTTTTCCTAACCTAATTTCTGAATTTATCCAAATCTTAAAACAAGGAACAATCACCGCAAATCCTGAACCTAATTCATCCTTACAATCTTCTTTATCTCAAGGAATTACCATTGCGAATATCTTTCAATATCGATCTTCCCGAACGTCTCACCGTTACCAATTTTGGCTGGATATCAGCTCTAATTTATGGGAACAAACAGGAGTGGCTAATCTTTTTGCTTCTTCTGCTTTTCTTCGGCAAAATGATGAGGATACTAATTCTTCATTAGACAATAATGACTATCTGCAACGTATCATCACAGATTTGTTAGGACGAGCAACTGAAAAAGTCTATTTATGCCATAGTGACTTAACAGTAAATGGGAATGAACAAACAGGGATTCTACTCAGTTTGTTACCATCAACAATTACCATTAAAAACGATTAATTATAGCAATATGATCTCATTTGTAAAAAGTACCCCCCACCAATCCCCCCTACCCCCCGCGAGTTTGGGGGGAATTAAAGGGGGGATCCTAGGTGAAAATTTACAACTGATTTAGGATTGTTATATTTCTTGCATTCACGGATAAGGCTGTGTTTATTATTTCTAATCTTCCAATTTATTTAGCAAATGTTTCTGAAGCTCAACCCTTATTAGGTCAAGCCTGGCTTGATTTAATTGTTATTACATTGATGTTTATTTTGTCTGGTGTTTTTTCAGGTTCAGAGACAGCCATTACTGCTTTTGATAACTTAAAATTACGAGGCTTAATTCGAGAACAAGGCGATCCCAAAGGAACCTTTCGGTTAGTGCTAGAAAATCGCACTCGCTTTATTATTACTCTCCTGTTGGGCAATAACTTAGTCAATAATTTTGCCGCGGTTCTAACCAGTAATTTGTTCGCCATTTGGTTAGGGAATGCTGGTTTAGGAGTTGCGACGGCTGTGGTTACGATTTTAGTGCTTATTTTTGCAGAAATTACGCCAAAATCTCTTGCCATTAATAATGTTTTGGCGATTTTTAAATTGGTGGTACGCCCCATTTATTTATTGTCCCGAATATTATCATTTTTCGGTCTAATCTATTTATTTGAAACGATTGCTCAATATACCGTTAAGTTTTTCCAAATGCTACTGGGGAATAATGATCAACAGGGAGAGTCTTTAACTGATTTACAACTCATGATTGAGTTATTAGGCGGAAAAGGAAAACTTGATTTGTATAAGCATCAGCTATTGAATAAAGCCCTGATGTTAGATCAGTTAAGCGCAAAAGATGTGGTAAAGCCAAGGATTGCAATGCGGACAATTTCCTATCAGGCGACCTTGCAGGAATTGGTTGATTTTTGTTTAGAGACGGGATATTCTCGGATTCCGGTACAGGGAGAATCAAAAGATGAAATTGTGGGGATTGTTCACTTTAAAAAAGCCTTACAACACTTGCATAATCTTCCTCAAGATACGATTCAACAAGTCTTGGTTACAGAAGTCATGGTTCCCCCGACCTATATTCCTGAAACCAAGCAGGTAGCGAGTACCTTAAAGGAAATGTTACAGCAACGCCTCCATATTGCGATTGTGGTAGATGAATATGGCGGAACGGTGGGGATACTGACTCTTGAAGATATTCTGGAAGAATTAGTGGGAGAAATTTATGATGAAAGTGATCTTCCTCGGTCTCGACAGCGGCGACAAGGTGAAGGTGGATAAAAAAATGCGCGATCGCGCTTGCTATCTTTAAATCCCTGTGCTAGCATTTATAATTGCGTGGAAAAACGGGTCGGTGCCCGAGTGGTTAATGGGGGCGGACTGTAAATTCGCTGGCTATCGCCTACGTTGGTTCAAATCCAACCCGGCCCACTCCCCACGCCCGTGTAGCTCAGCGGTAGAGCACACCCTTGGTAAGGGTGAGGTCACGAGTTCAAGTCTCGTCACGGGCTTTACATTTCTTTTCCTTACTATTAAGAAAAACTAAGCCTTTTAATCGGGTGAATCGAGGTGCGCGATCGCGTTATCCTGAGATACATCGCCAGAAATCATAAGAGGGCTTTTTTTTTAACATGAGTCGAAATATTACAAAATATAAAAAAACGCGATAGAAAGTGAACGAAATATCGCAAAATAAATCGGAGAAAGGTTGTTAAGGTGATTAATAATCCCGTTTGCTACTACTACATCTAGTAAAGCAAGTCAGGGAAAGAGCCTCAACAAGGCTCAAGGGTCAGTTTTTACGCCCAAGAGTCGCTGATTGTCTAAAACCAAATTTATCCGTTGGAGGATTCTAAAACATGAGTATTGTCACGAAGTCCATCGTGAACGCTGATGCTGAAGCCCGTTACCTCAGCCCCGGCGAATTAGACCGCATCAAAGCCTTTGTCGAAGGTGGCGAACAACGTCTCCGCATTTCCCAAACCCTCACCAGCGCTCGTGAGCGTATTGTTAAGCAAGCTGGCGACCAATTATTCCAAAAGCGTCCCGACATTGTTTCTCCCGGCGGGAATGCTTATGGGGAAGAAATGACCGCAACTTGCCTAAGAGACATGGACTATTACCTTCGTCTCGTTACCTATGGCGTAGTTGCTGGCGACGTTACTCCCATTGAAGAAATTGGCTTGGTCGGCGTGCGTGAAATGTACAATTCTCTCGGAACTCCCATTAATGCAGTTGCTGAGAGTGTACGTTGCATGAAAGACGTTGCTTGCTCCATGATGTCCGCTGAAGACGCTGGAGAAGCGGCTTCTTACTTTGACTACGTTATCGGCGCTATGCAGTAGTTTTTTTCTTCTGTGTAGAACATTTTTAATTAGACACCATCAATAAACAGACAATAGAAAAGGGAAATAACGATGCAAGACGCAATTACCTCTGTTATTAATTCCGCTGACGTACAAGGTAAATACCTTGATGATGCAGCTATGGAAAAGCTCAAAGGCTATTTCCAGACTGGTCAACTCCGCGTTCGGGCAGCTAACATTATCAGTGCTAATGCCGCTAACATTGTGAAGGAAGCGGTGGCAAAATCTTTACTCTATTCCGATATCACTCGTCCCGGCGGCAATATGTACACCACCCGTCGTTATGCTGCTTGCATTCGCGACTTAGACTACTATCTCCGCTATTCCACCTATGCCATGCTCGCTGGAGATCCTTCCATTCTCGATGAGCGAGTTCTCAATGGCTTAAAAGAAACCTATAACTCCCTCGGTGTACCCATCAATGCCACGGTTCAAGCAATCCAAGCGATGAAAGAAGTCACCGCAGGGCTTGTTGGTCAGGATGCAGGTAAAGAAATGGGTGTCTATTTCGACTATATCTGCTCTGGCTTAAGCTAACTCAGAAATTGCCTGAGACAATCCATTCATGATGACTTCAGTTCGGGTAGTTGCGAGTGAGTGCTAGGGGGTTAAAGACTTATCTCAATCCAAGTAAAACAGATAGGTTTTAATGATCTAGTATTGACTTGCTAACTCCCGAACTAAGTATGTTTAAAGGAATTAAAATTAAAAAAACTTTGGAGCTTATAACCCATGAGAATGTTTAAAATTACGGCGTGTGTCCCTAGCCAAACTCGGATTCGCACCCAACGGGAACTGCAAAATACTTACTTTACCAAACTGGTTCCCTACGAGAACTGGTTTACCGAACAGCAACGCATTATGAAAATGGGAGGCAAAATTGTCAAAGTACAATTAGCCACTGGGAAAGCAGGGACAAACACGGGTCTTATGTAATCTTTTCCAGCTTCCACATCTAAAATATTATCGTGCCATTACTTTGATAGGGGTGGCGCGATTTTTTTTTGCTATTTTTTAAACTTAATTTATCCTCATTTTAGTCTTTTCATAACCTCATTCCCCTACTATTAGCTAGACAGAATTTGCGCCCTTATTAAACTCCTTTTGAACGGGGAAAAGACTGTCACTTATATTTAGAGAGGAGAATGACCAATGACGAATCAACAAAATCCTTCCCAAGGGATGGGTTCAAATTATGATCGCGATTGTAACCCTTCTACCAATCCCAGTTTTAGCTCTATCATTGGTAAGCGGATGCGTCGTCGCCAAGTTCTAAAAGGAAGTGTGGCTCTAGCCGTAACCTCTATGTTTGCTAGCCCTTTGCTTAGTGCAGTGCGTCCGCGGGCTGCCTCAGCGCAAAATTCATTGCTAGGCTTTAGTGCAGTTCCTATCAGTGAAGCAGACACAATTGTTGTTCCAGAAGGATATAAAGCACAGGTGATTTTACCTTGGGGAGACCCCATTTCGGGAGACTATCCCAGCTATGGTTTAGAAAATACCGGTGCAGAACAAGAAATGCAAGTCGGGAGTCATCATGATGGGATGCACTTTTTCCCTATTGATGGGAATTCCCCTTATGAAGGAAGTTCTGAGGAAGGATTCTTGGTGATTAACCATGAATATATTGAATCGCGTTTTATGCATGCCACAGCAAAGGGACAAGCATTAAGCGATGATGACGTTCCTATGAAAGGGGAGAATCTTCGGGATGCGGATGAAGTCTTAAAGGAAATGAATGCTCATGGGATTTCCCTTGTACATATTCGCAAGCAACGCAATGATAACTGGGAAGTGGTTAAAGACTCTCGTAATCGTCGCATTACAGGGCTAACTCCTATGGAAATTAGTGGACCCCTGCGCGGCACTGATTTTGTGAAAACTCGCTACAGCCCAGATGGCACTCGCACCCGTGGCACCTTAAATAATTGCGCTCATGGGGTCACCCCTTGGAATACTTATTTAGCGGCAGAAGAAAATTGGCATGGGTATTTCCAAAATCTGGATGTTGATGCCCAAGGAAATCCAGACTTACCCCGAGAACATTCCCGTTATGGCATTAGTACCGGAGCAACTCGCTACAGCTGGGAATTAGCTGAGGGGGGTGAAGATCAATATATTCGCTTTGATGCTTCTACTAAGGGAAATAAACCCACGGAGGATTATCGCAATGAACCGAATACCTTCGGTTGGATGGTAGAAATTGATCCCTTTAACCCCAATCAGACTCCCCAAAAGCGAACAGCACTGGGGCGTTTTCGCCATGAAGGGGTGGTATTTCAACCTGCTGTGGAAGGAGAGCCGATTGTTTGTTATTCCGGGGATGATAATGAATTTGAGTATATTTATAAATATGTCTCTGCCCAACCCTACTACCCAGACACTGCTGGCGGGCATTTATTAGACAATGGCACTCTTTATGTGGCTCGCTTTCAGGAAGATGGCAGTGGAGAATGGCTTCCTCTGGTGTTTGGACAAAATGGTTTAACCCCAGATAATGGCTTTAACAGTCAAGCGGATGTTTTGGTAAACGCCCGCAGTGCTGCTGACTTTGTTGGCGCAACGAAAATGGATCGCCCAGAATGGGGGGCAGTTGATCCCAAAACCAAACAGGTATATTTCACCTTAACCAATAATACTGATCGCGAACCCGGAGAAACTGATGCCGTGAATCCTCGGGCTGATAATCGTTGGGGGCAAATTGTGCGTTGGCAAGAGGAAAATGATGATCCAGCAGCCAACCGCTTCCAATGGGAACTGTTTGTGTTAGCTGGTGCAGAAGACAATGGTAAGACATTCAATGGAAAATCCCTTTCTCAAGAAAATATGTTTGCTAATCCCGATGGCTTATGGCTAGATGCTGATAGTCGGCTTTGGATTCAAACGGATGGAGGAATTGATCAGTTTGGCAATAACATGATGCTTGCCGCAGATCCCGAAGATGGTACGATTCGCCGTTTCTTAACCGGCCCCATTGGTCAGGAAATTACAGGGGTGATCACGACTCCCGATCAGCGAACCATGTTTATTAATGTGCAACATCCCGGGGCAAATTTAAGTCCAGAAGACTTTGCTAACGGTAAGGTTACCTCTCGCTGGCCAGAGGGGAAAGCGTCTCCTTATCCTCGTTCGGCAACTGTTGTGATTACGAAAGAAGATGGGGGAATTATTGGCTCTTAGGTTCAATTGATTTCTGTTTGATCAAGGCGGTTAGCTTTCTTTTAGCATGAAGAGAGTAACCGCTTTTTTTGTGCCATGAGGTTAATTACCTATAGTCCTGCTTATACCCTTGTTCCCACTTATGAATGCTTTAATCGCTGTTCTTATTGCAATTTTCGCACTGATCCCGGAGAAGATAGTTGGATCACGTTAGACCAAGCAAAACAGCGTCTGCTTTCCCTGCAAGAAAAGGGAATTTGGGAAATTTTAATTCTTTCTGGGGAGGTGCATCCCAATTCTTCCCGTCGTCAGGAGTGGTTTCAGCATATCTATAATTTATGTCAACTGGCTTTAGAGTTGGGCTTTCTGCCTCATACTAATGCGGGGCCACTTAGTTATTCAGAAATGGCACAGTTGAAGGAAGTAAATGTTTCTATGGGGTTAATGTTAGAACAATTAACGCCTGAGTTGTTAAAAACAGTTCATAAACACGCCCCAAGTAAGAAACCAGACGTTAGAGTACAACAGTTAGCATGGGCAGGAGAGTTACAAATTCCCTTTACCACGGGAATATTATTAGGAATTGGGGAAACAGAAGAGGATTGGTGGGACAGTCTCAGCGCGATCGCGCAACAACATCAAACCTACAAGCATATTCAGGAAGTTATCCTGCAACCCCATCGTCTAGGCAATCAGCAAACTTGGAAAAAAGATGGATTTTATCTCCCAGACTTTCCGAGACTGATTGCGAAAGCCCGTGACATTCTTCCAGAAGACATTGCTATCCAAATTCCTCCCAATTTAATCTCAGATTCCCAATTTTTAATTGCCTGTATTGAAGCGGGGGCAACTGATTTGGGGGGTATTGGGGTAATTGATGAAGTTAATCCCGACTATCCCCATCTGCATCCAGACTCTTTACAAGCGATTCTTGAGCCACAAGGATGGACATTACAGCCACGTCTTCCTGTGTATCCTCAATACTATGATTGGTTAAGCCCAAAACTGCAAACTGCGATGAATCCCTTTAGAAGATGAAGAGAACCTAATTGCTCAATCACGTTCCCTTTGCCATTTCTTCTCAATCGCAGCTTGTATCCGCTCATTAAAGTCAGGTGCATCCACCGTTGTAATTACTTGATGAGGGCGCTGGTTGAGTCTATCCAAATAAACTTGGAGTGCCCTCTTGTCGTCACGATTTTGGAGAAAATAATGCTTTAGTTCCCGATCAGACATCGCTTCATAATCTACTGGACTCATCACAATACCTCCCCCTTGGGCGTAATGTCAACTACCCTCAATCAATCGCTAAACGCGATGTGATTGGGGCTTGTTTCTGCCGTCCACCTCAATTCAGCAAAGCGGGAAAGCCTTGCTGCTTT
>CAZTXK010000078.1:0-10389 GCA_964617275.1 uncultured Dactylococcopsis sp.
ATAGCGAATTAAGCGCAAAGAGAGAATAAAAGAGATCTGCTCATCTAGTTCTAAACAGGAACGAAAGTTATGTTATCCTAGCTCAAAGGTCTCTGACCTACCCGCCTGAGCTAAATGTCTTTAAAAAACAGCATGACCTCCTCTCTGGATTTAGAAACGCAACTGCAAGACCTGAAAACTGAAGCCTTAAGCGCGATCGCGCAGTCAGATGATTTAGAAGCCCTTGAACAACTCCGCGTGCAGTATTTGGGCAAAAAAGGGCAACTCTCGCAAGTTTTACGGGGAATGGGAAAATTGTCTGCGGAGGAACGTCCGAAAATTGGCTCATTGGCAAATGAAATTAAAGAAGCGATTACTAGCGCGATCGAAGAAGCCCGTGAAAAATTACAGCGATCGCAGTTAGAAGCCCAACTCGCATCAGAAACCCTTGATGTGACCATGCCGGGGGTAATGCGTCCCCTTGGACAAGTCCATCCCCTCAATGGCATGATTGATAAAATGCTTGACATTTTTGTGGGCTTAGGCTATACAGTCGCGGAAGGATTTGAAGTCGAAAGCGACTACTACAACTTTGAAGCCCTCAATACCCCCCAAGATCATCCAGCGCGGGATATGCAGGACACCTTTTATCTTCCCGACGGCAATTTATTACGCACCCACACTTCCTCAGTCCAAATTCGCTACATGGAACAGCATGATCCCCCAGTGCGTGTCATTGCGCCAGGGCGGGTTTATCGCCGTGATACTGTTGATGCTACCCATTCTGCTGTATTCCATCAACTCGAATTATTAGCCGTAGAAGAAGGGTTAACATTTACCGATTTACGAGGAACGATTAAAGAATTTTTGCGACAAATGTTTGGAGATGACCTAGAAGTGCGGTTTCGCGCCAGTTATTTCCCCTTTACCGAACCGTCGGCAGAAGTTGATGTGCAGTGGCAAGGAAAATGGTTAGAAGTGCTAGGCTGTGGCATGGTTGATCCCAATGTTTTAAAAGCTGTCGGATATGATCCTGAACGCTACACAGGTTTTGCCGCCGGGTTAGGAGTAGAACGTTTTGCCATGGTTTTACACCAAATTGACGATATTCGTCGCCTTTATAACAGCGATTTACGCTTCCTACGACAATTTATTTAGTCATTGGTCATTGGTAGGGGCGAACTGCCGTTCGCCCGTACTCATCATTGGTCATTAGTTTACGAAGAACGAAGGACAAAGGACAAAAGACAAATAATAAACCCCGACTCATCCCCTACTAGGGGTTTTGAGGTCGGGGGTTACGAGTTTAAAGGGAAATTATCGGTTTTAGTTACTATGACGATCGCGCTGGCGACTTAGCCCTTCTAAATGGAAGCTCACGGCATTCAAATATCCCTCATCTTGTAAAGCATCTTGGGGTAAACGCCCTTTGGCGACTGCTGCTTCTACTAACTCTTTAGCTTCAATTTGACTACGATCATACGCATTGATAAAACGTTGAGAGCTAGGAATGCCTTGATTGCTAAATTGACCTTGATAAGCGCCATGCACAAGGTTAAACGGTTCAATGTGATGGGTGCTGTTGGCAGTCTCGGAAGTAGCTGCCATTTCATCAGCAACGGCTGCAGGAGAGAGAGCGGCTAAGAATAAGGTAGTTGCACTGCCAATTAATAAGCGTTTCATAATTAAATCCTCCTAATTAAAGTCTTTTCTTTTCGTTAATTCTTATCGTGACTTTGATTTCTAAGTAGAGACTGATACAGAAATTAAAGGAGTGTAATTATTAACTGAGAAAACTGAGAAAATTGATCCCAAACTGGTTTTACTAGGTTTTTATACCTTTCGTATCTAATCTAACGTAATAAATTTGCTAGATTCAATCTGACTTTCTAGGAATTTTAACTTATTCTTAAAGTAAGAAATAAGTAAAGATGCTTATTCCAATTTTTGAGTTCTCCACATTTTAAAAAACGTGAAGAACTCAACTCGACTTTTGCTTGGGCTAGTTTTTCCACTGCTGTACTAAATTTAGAACCTTGGTAGCCTTGATCGACCCGAGATAAGTTGGCAATTTCGGACTCAGCTTCGAGTAACAGAGCGCATCCTCCGAGGCGTTCGGAGCCTCTTGGCTTCACTGACAACAACACCTAAAAGCAAGCCCTGAGTATCTACCAGAATATGTCGCTTACATGACTCGTTCATAGCCGTACACTTCGAGACCGCGATCGGGTAAAGAATTAAAGGAAGCCATGTCTGTTAAAAGTTCTCTATAAACTAGCTGATATAATCGTCTAATCTAGAGTAAAATTAAATGATGAGTTAGGGTTAAATGGCGAGAGATATTTTCCATGATCTGGTATGAGCAGGTTTAGAACGAGAAGGTTGGACTATTACAGATGATCCCTATTTCATTAGTCTCGATACTGTTAGTTTTCAAGTTGATTTAGCTGCCGAACGAATCATTGCGGCGGAAAAAGATAATGAAAAAATTGCGGTGGAAATAAAGAGTTTTCTTAATGCTTCGGCGGTTACTGATTTTTATGGGGCGTTGGGTCAGTTTCTCAGTTATCGTCTCGTTTTACAAAAAAATGAACCTGAACGAGATTTATATTTAGCAGTTCCTTTAGATACTTATGAAATGTTTTTTCAATCGACTTTTGCTCAGTTAGCTGTAAGGGAATACCAACTTAAATTAATTGTTTATGATCCTAAAAATGGAGGGATAACCCAATGGATAAGTTAAGCCAGTATCGGACATTGATTAAAGAGTTACTTTCAAGATATGCTTCTTATAAGAAGGATGATAAGGACTGGGAACTACAATTAATTTTTGATGAGGAACGAGATCATTATTTATGGTTTGATGTCGGTTGGAATGGAACTAAGCGTATTTATCATTGTGTGATTCATTTTGATATCAAAGATGGAAAAGTTTGGTTACAACAAAATTCAACTGACTTAAATCCTGCGGAGGATTTAATAGAAATGGGAGTGGCAAGAGAAGATATTATTTTGGGGTTTCAACCTCCTTTTAAGCGTCCTTTTACTGATTATGGGGTAGCTTAAAACAAGCAAAGATGTATTTTCAAGTCTTTTTACGAATACGGCAATTATTCCTGAGTGCTAAAAGACAAAGGACAAAGTTTCCTTGAAAACTAACGAGATAAGCGGATAATTTCTTCGGTTTCGGCGGCAATTCTGGCAGCATTGGCAACTCTTGTGGCGTAATAACTTGATTCTACTGACAGATAAAGAGGTGTTCCTGCTGTGAGATAATCCAAGACATAGCCTGTATCTTTAGCGAATAAACCGCGACGACTCCCGACTTCAATGGGCGTTTCTTGTTCGTCGCGAATTAATTTCCCCTCATTGCCATCAAAGACTAATGTTCCTTTGTCGCCATGAATTTCAAAAAGGCGATTGGGCTGAGAAAAAACTTCCCCTTTCCCATAAATAACATCGGCAATTAACCCTGATTCAAATCGTAACTGGGCATTATTCAAACAAGCCACATATTGATCTCGGTTTTCCGTCTCCCAATAACGGGTGTAACAGCTAACAGTGTTTACTGTGCCAAATAAGTCAGTAAAGCGATGAAAACGGGATAAAGCCGCACTAAAGGGAAATCCAAATAATTGCTTATTATAGCTCCATTTTTGCGGGGCTGGATTTTGGGGATTAATGGTGCTATAACGGGCATAGAAACTTTCCCCAATTTCGGGTAGCCACTCCCGAATAGCATTATGTAACCCGCCTAACAGTTCAATATGTTCCACATGAAGCAGTTTGTTTTTTTGTCGCGCCAGTTTGATGTTATGTTGGGCTTGTTCTGGGCTTAAGGCTAGGGGATATTCCACAACTACGTGCTTGTCAGCTTCTAGGGCGGCTTGGGCAAGGCGACCATGTTCGGCGTTAATGTTGCAGATAACAACCACATCAATGTCAGACTTGTCTATGAGGGCTTGGGGAGATTCTACTTCTGGTAGGGAATAATCTTCACAAAAGGCTCTCACGTTTTCTGGGTTGTGTCCAGCAACGGCAATCACTTCAGCGCGATCGTCTTCAATGAAGGCTTCAGCGCGTTTTTTAGCGGCAAATCCAGTGCCAATAATACCAATACAAATCATGAATAGTTTTAATCGTCTCGCAAGTGAGGGGTTGTTAAGATAATAAGGGATTGGTGTTAATTAAGAAATAACAATGTCTTCAACTGCATCCTCTTTACCTCCCAGATTAGACAAGATTGTACAACGTTTTAAGCGTCGTAGCGACCCCAAACAAAAGTATCAACAGTTACTTTGGTATGCGAAAAAATTGGAGGCGATGCCAGAAGAGGCAAAAATACCTGAAAATAAGGTCTCTGGTTGTGTCTCACAAGTTTATATTACAGCGAACTTAGAAGAGGGTAAGGTGCGCTTTCTCGGAGATTCTGATGCTCAATTGGTAAAGGGCTTAGTGGCTTTTTTAATTGATGGCTTGAATGATTTACCCCCAGAGGAGATTGTTGAAGTCTCTCCAGGTTTTATTGAGGAGACAGGGTTAAAGGTTAGCTTGACTCCCTCGCGGGCAAATGGATTTTATAATATCTTCCAAACCATGAAAAAGAAGGCTTTAGGCTTTCAAATGGCGCAACAAAGTTAAAATTCAAAGGCTAACCTTAAAATAGGTAGTGCTGAATTAAGGTTTTTTCAGGTACAATATCCTCGACTTAGTTGCCTAAATAAGTTGATGAGAATTGTGTTCAGCACTACCCCCAATTATTTCCATAACCTTGGTTTGTTTCCGAATATGTTTCTAGAAGCTGATTCTTCTTCTCTAGATGCGTCAGAGTCGATGCTAGAGCTATTAGAACAGGTGAATCGGCTGACTTCTGGAAACTCTTTTACCATTAATCCGCTCTTTATTTTGTTAGGGGGATTCCTCCTTATCACCATTTTGCTGGTTTTTCTGTTGCCAAGGCTAATTCGCTTTTTAGTGAGTCGGTTTTTACCGCTAGAGATTCGAGAAGCCTACCAACAGATTTTTGTTCCCTATCAGACGTGGATTATTTTATCCTTCTTTCTCTCCATTGGGGATATTGTTTTATTGTTACTCCCTGATAAGCCAACTTGGCTCTATATTAGTGAGTTTTTCTTGGGGGGCGCGATCGCGCTCAATATTTGTTTCCTTGCCTTTGCCGTATTTGATAAGTTTTTCAGTGGATATCTCCTCGATTTAGCCCTGAGAAGCCAACGCAACGCCAATAGTGAACTGTTAGCATTCATTAAGTTTGTCGCTAATACTCTAATTATTCTGATTCTTGTCTTCATTTTTGCGGAAGCCCATAACTTGGGATTAACAGGATTAATTGCCAGTATTAGTGTTGGCGGTTTAGCCATTGCCTTTGCTTCTCAAAAAGTCCTCGAACAAGTGTTGTGGACAATTTTACTTTATGTGGATCGTCCCTTTGTGGTTAATGATTATATTCACCTCCAAGATGGAACTTTTGGTCGAGTGGAAGCCATCGGCTGGCGTTCAAGTAAAATCCGGCTTTCTGGAAAAGGAACGTTAGTGGTGATTCCCAACAGTTTGCTTACTCAAATGTCTATTGAAAATCTTTCTGGGGCGCAGAAAATTATTACCATTCTCAATATCTTTTTTGAGCGTTCAATTCCAGAACAGGAAAAGGCATTAGTGCGTCAGATTATCCTTGATAGCACCAAAGATATTTATGGAATTGACCATCGTCTAACGGAAGTGAAATTTCTAGAAGCTGGAAACCAGAGTGATGGTAAAGAAGGCAGAGTGCAAGCACAGGTAACATTCTTTATTCTTGGTTCTGGTTCTCTGGCGTTAGAAATTCGCACTCAACTGTTAGATGCCGCCCGACGCAATATCACGAAACGCCTAAAAGATTATGGCATTGGGTTCCAGATTGACGAAAAACCAATCAATGTTGATTCACCCATGAACATTTAGTCCCAATTAAATTGGTGTTACCAGTAATGAGCCTACTTGCATTTAATCCCTTACAAATTCTTCCTGAGAGTTGGAAAATTACTAATCCTGTGGCGTTTTATCAAGACAACCAACAGTTCTTGATTGAGCTCGGAATTCGTTTAGCAGGGTTAATCATTCTCGTATGTATTATCCTTGCTTTTTGTCGCGTGATTCCTTCGATTTTGCTTTGGTTTACCGCGCGATCGCTGCCCAAAGAAAAATACCAAGAATATCAATCCTTTAGCGATCCCTTTCGAGATGATTTAGTTCGAGCTCTCAGCTTAATTTTTATTGACATTAGCCTCACCTTACTCCAACCCTATGAGCCGGTTTATCCCGTCATTAACTTTATTTCCGACTTTGCGGTTATGGCAAGTACCGCTTGGCTGGTGTCGAAAGTTGCCAGACAAGTCCTCCGCATTTATGGGATTAGTCTCCTGAAACGGGTAAGTCAGGAAGTCAATGACCTGATTCTCATTTTGGAAAATACTATCAATGTCATCATTGGTTTTCTGGCTGTCCTCATTTTTGCTCAAAGTAAGGATTTTAATCTCATTGCTTTATTAACAGGGCTAGGAATTGGGGGGATCGCGATCGCGTTTGCCGCCCAAGAAGCCCTCTCCCAAATTCTAGCGACCATTGTTATCTACTTAGATCGTCCTTACCTGCCCGGTGAATACGTTCGTATTAACTTTGTTGTCACTCAAGAAGATGTTTATGGGCGAATTGAGTCTATTGGCTTACGTTCGACCAAACTTCGCATTTCTGTGACCAATACCTTATTAGTTGTCCCCAATTCGTTAATGGTGACCAAAGATATCGAAAATATTTCTCGGGGAACTAAAGTCATGGTTCTCTTTTATCTGGACTTCTCGAAGGTATTAGGAGAATCGGAACGAGCGTTAGTGGATAAGGTGGTTCAAGAAAATGTCACTAAAGAACTGTTTGGACTGGATCCTGGAAGTACGCAAGTGATGCTCTTTGAACCCGAAAATAAACCCGGAACCCGAGCTCGGATTAGTTTATTTGTGATGGGATCTAACGAAGAATCGATGATTATCCGTAAGCGTTTAATCGAAATTGCTAATAAATCAATCAGTGAGCAATTGCAAACTCAAGGTTTAAAGTTTGACTTTGCCGAGCCAACAATTTATGTCGATTCCCCAGTTACGCTTTAATGATTACTTATTATTACTTGAGAACAAATCATGGATATTTGGGAAAGTTTGCAACAAACCTTGGCACTTGATATTGATATTCAAGGGCAATTGCTTAACTTTGCAATTCGACTGGGATGGTTTATTGGTTTAACGATCGCGGCGATAATTGTTGGGCGATCTTTACCCTTATGGTTGCAATGGGGTATTAATCGGTTTGCCCCCGATTTTCTGATCGAACCTTATGAGCGTATTGTTAATCCCCTGCACGTTTTAATCAGTCGTAGCGGTTTTTTAATAATCACCGCTTTGAACCTTAACTTGTTTCGACCTTACCCAGCATTATATGAGTTTTTAAAACTCGTGGTTTACCTGCCCTTAACCATTATGGTGGCTTGGTTATTATCGCGGTTGGTGCGACAAGTAATTCGCATTTATGGGGTAAATTTCATCCAAAACTTTAATCGAGAGATGGATGATCTTCTCTTGATCGGAGAAAGCCTTGCTAATGTTTTCATTGGCTTTGTTGCCGTTATTCTATTTGCTCAAAGTCAGAGTATTAATCTCATCAGTATTCTCACAGGCGTAAGTATTGGCGGTATTGCTGTTGCTTTTGCTGCCAAAGAGATTTTATCTCAAGTGGTGGGAACGGTTCTTATCTACTTAGATCGTCCTTATGTTCCTGGAGAATACATTCGAGCCAATTTTAATTTTCAAGATGAAGATATTTATGGGCGGATCGAATCCATTGGCATTCGTTCAACAAAAATTCGACTGGCGGCAAAAAATACGCTCTTAATTGCTCCCAATTCCCTAATGGCAAGGATGGATGTGGAAAATGTCTCCCGAGGGAGTAAAGTGATGATTTTGTTTTACCTCGATTTTCTAAAAATATTGAATGATGCAGAAAAGTCACTGGTGTATCAAATTATTCAAGACAGTCTCCATAAAGAACTCTCTGATGTTGACTCTAGTAGCACGCAAGTTGCTTTGTTTGAACGTGAAGCACAAGTAACCCGAGCTCGGATTAGTTTATTTGTGAAAGGGGCAAGTGAAAAGTCAATTATGATTCGTAAACGTTTAGTCGAAATTGCTAGCCAATCAATCACTAAGCAATTGCAAACTCAAGATTTGTTATTTGAATTTACAGAGCCGACAATTTATGTCGATGCACCCATGACGCTTTAATGATTATTATTTTTTGTGTTTGAGGAGAAGAATGGATATTTCCGAAATTTTGCAAAAATTCCCGATTTCTGAGGTTAATTTGCGAGAGCTATTACAGAGTTTTGGCGTTGACCTCGCTTGGTTTATCTTTTGGACAGTTTTGGCTTTCATTGGGGCGAGGCTATTACCCTCATGTTTCCAGTGGAGCGTTGATAACTTTGCCCCCAAGTTTCTTGCCCAACCCCATAATCGGATTATTTCTCCATTACGAAATTTAATTGTCCGCACGACCCTGATTATTATTATTGCCATTAATATTCAAGTCTTTCGCCCTTATACGGCGTTATTTAATTTTTTACAATTTCTAGCTTATTTGGCAGTAACCATCAGTTTGGCTTGGTTCTTCTCTCGGGTGACCCGACAACTCATCCAAATTTATGGGACAACATTGATTAAAAGTTTAAGTCGGGAAGGAGACGATATTATCCTAGTTGGCGAAACCTTAGCCAATGTGGTGATTGTTTTTTTTGCCATTATTTTCTTTGCTCAAAGTCAGAACCTGAATTTGGCAAGTGTTTTAACGGGAGTTGGCATTGGTGGGATTGCAGTCGCTTTTGCCGCCCAAGAAGTCTTATCGCAAATTATTGGGACAATTATTCTTTATCTAGATCGACCTTATATTCCGGGAGAATACGTTAGAGCAAACTTTAACCCGGCAGCAGAAGATATTTATGGACGGGTCGAGTCGATTGGTATTCGTTCGAGCAAAATTCGACTCGCTGCGACCAATACTCTCTTAATTGTTCCTAACTCGATCATGGCAAGGACAGATGTGGAAAACATTTCCCGAGGAACCAAAGTCATGGCTTTGATGTATATAGATTTTAACAAGGTATTAGAGCAAAGTGAGCGAGCATTAGTGGATCAGGTTCTCAATGACAGTCTCAGCAACTTGTTTGGGGTAGAACCGGGAAGTATTCGTATTGCTACATTTGAGCCAGAGGGACAATCAGAAACTCGCGCCCGTTTGAGCTTTTTCTTGGTTGGTTCTAGCAGTAACTCCTTCGATCTCCGTAAGCGGTTAGTGGAAATTGCCAATCAAGAAATCGCAGAACGGTTAGTTAGAAATAATCTAAAATTTTCTATGGAAGAACCAATGATTTATGTTGATTCCCCTGTAACCAAGTAGTTGTCAGCATAGATTAATCCGTTAAACTTAGAGTAATGCGCTGTTATAGCAATCCTAAATCAGTTGTAAATTTTTACCTAGGATCCTCCCTTTGATTCCCCCCTTACAAAGGGGGGTTAGGGGGGATTAAACCTATAACTGCTTTTTACAAATCAGATCATGTCGCTATAGGAGGTTATGTTTTCAGTTCGTCGGTGGTGGAGTCAGTATGGTTCACAAATTATTCTTGTGGGATTAATCTTAGTTGTCGCGGGAATTATTCGGCAAACGCAAGCGGTTCCACTTTACGAGTTATATTACTGGTTGCGGCGACCTCTAGAAACAGTGCAAACAAGACGAGAAACTGAGTTAAGCAATGCCAGAATTAGAGAGTTACAACAGCAGGTTGGAGAATTAAAACAACAAAATCAACAACTGAAACAGCAATTAGGCTATGCGGAAAATCAATCGGAAAACTTAAAAACGGCTCCCATTATTGGTCGGAGTCCCGACCATTGGTGGCAACAGATTACCATTGGAATTGGCAGTAATGCTGGGGTAGAAGAAGGAGATATTGTTACAGGGTTAGGGGGATTAGTGGGGCGAGTAGAACGGGTAACCCCGAATTCCAGTGTAGTTATGTTAGTGAGTAATCCTCAAAGCCGAGTGGGGGTGATTATTAGTCGCAGTCGTGATATGGGGTTTATTCGCGGACAGCGCGATCGCGAGGTAGTGATGCAATTCTTTCAAAAGCTACCGAATGTGGAAGTGGGAGATGCTGTAATGACTTCCCCAGCCAGTCGTTTGTTTCCCCCCGGAATCGCAGTAGGAAAGATAACGGCGATTGATTTAGATAAAAGTCCAGCACCGGAAGCAACGGTTCGGTTAAATGTTCCTCTCGAAGAGATCGAATGGGTGTTTGTCCGCTCAAAAAATTAA
>CAZTXK010000079.1:0-10379 GCA_964617275.1 uncultured Dactylococcopsis sp.
TTTAGATATCATGTTGTTCATAAGCCGCCACAATACGCTGCACTAATGGGTGGCGGACAACATCCCCTTGGGAAAATTCACAGACAGCAATTCCTTCTACTGAGCGCAGAATTTTCAGGGCGGTAATTAATCCCGATGGCTGGTTAGGGGGTAAGTCGGTTTGTGTGACATCGCCTGTTACGACCATCCGCGAGGAAAACCCTAAACGGGTTAAAACCATTTTCATTTGCGCTGGCGTGGTGTTTTGCGCCTCATCGACAATTACAAAGGCATTATTTAAGGTTCGCCCGCGCATATAGGCTAAGGGGGCAATTTCAATGACTCCTTTTGCCATTAAATCGGGAATTTTTTCGGGATCAATGAGTTCATACAAGGCATCATAAAGGGGACGCAGAAACGGATTCACCTTCTCTTGTAAATCTCCAGGGAGAAAGCCCAATTTTTCCCCTGCTTCTACCGCAGGGCGAGTGAGGATTAATCGTTCATACTCATCTTTTAAGAGGGCTTGAACCGCTAAAATGGCGGCGAGAAAGGTTTTTCCGGTTCCAGCCGGGCCTGTGCAGAAGGTGACATCGTGGGATTGGATGGCTTTAATATATTGTCGCTGACGAAACGTTTTTGCCCGAACTTCCTCTCCTCTACGGGTTTTCGCCAGCACGTTTTTTTGTAAATCTTGGTAATCTTCTAAACGTCCTGTATCTTGGGCTTGGAAAGCGGTCATGATCTCCGCTTTGGAGATCGACTTTCCTTGTTCCCAGTAGGGCTGCAGCGATCGCACCACCGCTAAACACCGTTCCACAGGCTTTTCGGGACCGGTGATCAGCAGTTGCTGACCGCGCATCACTAACTTTGCCCCTGTCTGGCGAGAGAGGGTTTTTAAGTTTGCCTCTTGGGGGCCAGCGAGCGCGATCGCGCTTTCACTACTGGGTAATTCAATGGTTTTGACCGCCTCTGTCATGAATTTTTTGGACTCACCCGATCTGATGAACGCTTCAAATTAGGTTTCGAGCGTTTTTGCGGTTTATTTTTTTTACTTCCTTGATTGTCCTCTTTTTTTCCTTTAGGGGAAAATTCAGAACGTTGAGTATTTCTGCCATTTTGGCTCTCATCACTGCGGCTTTTTTGTTCCCCATACACATCTAAATATACTGACTGTTGGGCAGCTTCAGCGGCGGTTTTGAGAATCGTGCGAACCGCTTTTAAATTACGGCCGCCGCGTCCAAATACTTTGCCCTGTTCTTCTTGTTTAAGGGCAAGACGAATCCACACTCGCTGATTTTGGTTAGTGGATTCACAGTCAATCCGCAGGTTTTCTGGAGAGTCTAATAAGGGCGTGAGTAAGAATTTAACCAATTCTAGATATTGCGGTTGATTAGAAGCAATCAAGGAATCATTGACGTAATTAGGCATTCACTTGTTGATACACCTGAGCTCTTTTCAAAATATGATCGACGGTTTCTGTGGGTTTTGCTCCTTGCTGCAATCGTTTCACAATGGCAGGAACATTTAAACGGGTTTCATTGGTTCGGGGGTTATAATACCCCAATTCCTCTAAGGGACGACCATCGCGACGACTACTGTCATTCATCGCAACAATGCGATAGCTTGCTTCTCGTTTCTTTCCTAATCGTTTTAAGCGCAGTTTAACCATTATCTCTTAACTCAATCATAACTCCACACAATTGTACAAAATTTTTCCGTCATTAAGCTATCTTGTTTTTTCTGGTTTGGCAACCGCCGTAACGGCTAACACTTTCCCACCGAGTTGCTGCAGTGTCATTTGCGCGGCTTGAACGGTGGTTCCTGTGGTATAAATATCATCTAAGAGAATAATCGGCTGTTGCAGGTTAAGTTTCTTCCCGACGGTAAAGGCGCGATCGAGTTGTTGTTGTCGCTGTTGCGGGGTTAAGCCAAATAGGGCATTTGTGTTTTTAATCCGTTTTAAGGCTTGTGGGTGTAAGGGAAACTTTGTAACTTGACAAAAGGAACGGGCGATGAGTTGGGCTTGATTATAGCCCCGTTGTTTTTCTTTTTCTGGATGCAAGGGGATGGGAATGACAACGGGTTTGAGAGAAGTGGGAAAGGCAGCCGTTTGCAACCAAGTTTCTCCGAGTTTTTCTCCAAGCGGACGGGCAATTTCAGGCTTTTGTTCATATTTTAAGCTCGCGATCGCGCGTTTGAGAAATCCCTCATATTTTCCCCAAGCCAAAACAGGAATTTTTCCCTTTCCCTGAAATTTCCCCTGCCAAAAGCGACATTGTTCTAACTGACGATTACAATTGGCACAGAGGACAGTTTCGGCACTTCTTCCGCAACAGGGACAATTGGGCTGGAGAAAGACAGAGAGAAGGTTATCGCCGAGTTGCTTCCAATTGGGCATGGTTACTGAATGATCAGGGGAATTAAGGCTAATCCTAGCGCGATCGCGTAAAAAAGCCCTACCACTTGAATTTCTGACCAACCACTGAGTTCTAAATGATGATGCAGGGGAGACATTTTAAGTAATCGTTTCCCGACTCCATTTTCATCTTTAGTTGCTTTATAATACCCCACTTGCGCGATTACTGAGAGAGACTCAGCCAAAAAAATGCCACTAATAATCAGTAAGGGAAAAAGCTGCTGAGTGCTAACACCCACGGCGGCTAAGGCAGCCCCTAACGCTAAGGATCCCGTATCGCCCATAAACACTTTCGCAGGATTCCGATTGTGCATGACAAAGCCCACACAAGCCCCACTCATACAAACGCAAAACAGGGCTAATTGGGGATAAGCGGGGGGTAACAGGGCAGATAAGCCTAAAAACGCGATCGCGCAAGTGCCGCCTGCCAACCCATCTACGCCATCGGTTAAATTGGTGGCATTACTTTCAGCAGCAAAGACAAAAACGGCTAATCCCCAAAAGAGAATCCCTAGAGGAAGCATTATCCCAAACGGTAGCGGAATGGTTGTTATTTCCTTACTGTGAGTCAAGAATAAATAAATACAAAACGCGATCGCGGCTAGAATTTGCAATCCTAACTTCAGTCTTGGCGAAATTCCTTGATTCGACTTTTTCACTAAAATTTGCCAATCATCGACAAACCCAATTAGGGCATAACTGAGGGTAACTAAAGATACTGCAATCACTTCCGGGTGAAATCCCGACCAAAATACCGCGGCTAAAAGCGCGATCGGAACTAAAAAAATCCCCCCCATTGTGGGAGTTCCTGCTTTTCTATGATGGGTTTGGGGCCCATCTTCCCGAATAAACTGCCCCGCTTTGAGACGTTGCAAAATGGGAATGACAAAAAAACCGAAGCCAGTTGTGGCAACCATAGACACTAATAGCGGTAGGGTAAGGGTAAATGGACTATGGAAAACATCAAGCGCGATCGCGCCACTGAGAATAACCAAGGTTAAAATCCAGAATAATCCCTTCCCTGATTGAAAAATAAGTTCGGGCAATTTTGTTTCTATCACGTCCTCACTTCCACCGAAACGCATTCTGTTTCAGAATATCAAAGAAATCATCAATCAGGAGTAAACGGATTGAATTATTGGAAGCAATTGCAACGTGAGGAAAGTCGGTTATTTGTCATTTTAGCAGCGGGTTCTTTAATTACCATGACAGGAGGGGTAGTTACTCCCATTTTGCCAGAAGTCATTACCAGCTTAGAGTTTGATCCCGCTTTAGCCGGAAACTTAGTTAGCATTCATGCTTTAACCATTGCCCTGTTTAGCCCGATTTTAGGCTTTGTTGCTGATAAAGTAGGCCCCCTGCGTGTTTTAGTTCCATCCCTAGTTTTATACGGCGTTTTTGGCGTTATTGGGGGCATTCTGAGCAACTTTTGGCTACTGTTAGCCAGTCGCGCTTTAATTGGGGCAACAGCAGGGGGCATTGCAGCCGGAAGTTTGGGGTTATTAGGCAAACTCTATGATCAGCAACAACGAACGCAAATCATTGCTTATGCCACCGCCACCTTAACCGTAACTGGCATTATTTTTCCCCTTTTGGGCGGCGCTGTGGGGTCAATTCATTGGCGGTACGCATTTGGGCTTTATCTTATTGCGTTTCCTCTCGCCATCCTAACCATTTTGACATTTCCCGAGGTTAAGGAAAAAACGGAAAACAAGCCCACCGAAATTTCTGCCCAATTAAAGCAAGTTTTATTCACCCCTGCAGTATGGGAATTATTACTGCTGGTTGCCCTCACCGCTGCCATTATGTATTCTGTTGTCATTTATGCCCCCATTTATCTGCAAGAAACCTTGGGATTAGGCACACTTGAAAATGGCGTATTACTTGCCACTCGCGCCTTAGCCGCTGCCCTAATTTCGGCACTAGGATTAAAGTCTGTGGTTAAGAAATTGTCTCTGACAGGCGCGATCGCGCTAGGATTTGGGTTAATGGCTCTTAGCCTCTTTACGATTCCTCTCCTCACTTACTTTCCCTTGCTTCTCCTCTCTGCTTTTGGCTTTGGAATTGGATTTGGTCTAGTTTTACCCAACCTCTACAGCAGTTTATCCCACGCCTCTCCCAGTGAAGTTCGTTCCAGCATCCTTGCTATTGGGATTGGAACTAGCTTTTTCGGGCAATTTCTCTCTCCCGTTTTCTTGGGCCCCATTTTAAGTGTTAGTGGCTTAACGGGAGTATTTAACACCGCTTCTGTTGCTGCTTTAGCAGGAGGGATTTTTCTCTTGCGACGGATGCCCCACTAGGGGATGTTAGGCTAGAATTGATTAAACAATGATTTTAGAGCTATCCCCAACCCAATAGAATTTAGACATGGTAACAACTCCAGAAAAAACTCAACAAACCAGTGAAGTTACTAACCAAGATAACAGCGATCGCGTTGCTGTTTTATTAATGGGTTATGGCGAAGTGGAAAGTTATGAAGATTTCGCCAACTATAATGAACAAGCCCTCAATTTATTAACCGCAAAATTTGCGCCAGTTCCCCTGTGGATGTATCCTCCTTTAGCCAAATTACTCGCTTTATTTGACTTTCACGAATGGAGTCACCAGCACGATAATTTCATCTCCCCCCACAACAAAATTTTTGAAGCCCAAAGAGAGGGAATCGAACAAGAATTAAAGCAAACTTGGGGCGACCAAGTGGCTGTTTTTAAGGCGTTTAATTTCTGCAAACCTTACCTTCCCAATCAAGTTTTAGCAGAAATCAAAGAACAAGGGTTCAATAAATTATTAATCTATCCTCTATTAGTGGTTGACTCCATTTTCACCAGTGGTATTGCCGTCGAACAAGTCAATGAAGCCCTTAACGAACTCAATGATGGGAAAGAAGAACAATGGTTAAACGGAATGCGTTATATTCCCTCTTTTTATAACCAGCCAGACTACATTGACTTAATGGCAAAAATGGTGGAAGAAAAAATCGAAAGCGAACTTGCTGAAGGATATCTTCCCTCAGAAATTGGCATTGTTCTAATGAATCATGGTTGCCCTCATAAAGCCAAAGGATTTACCTCTGGCATTATGGAAAGTGAAGCCCTTTATGAAAGTGTGCGCCACAAATTAATTAATAAGTATCCCCTAATTTCTGTGGGCTGGTTAAACCATGATACGCCACTGATTGAATGGACACAGCCGAATGCTGATTTAGCGGCGGAAAACCTCATCGAATTAGGGGCAAAAGCTGTCGTAATGATGCCCATTGGGTTTGCTACCGAAAATCACGAAACTATTCTTGATGTTGACCATATTATTCATGATGTTAAACGCAAGCATAAAAATGTTGAATTTGTGCAAATGCCTTGTGTCAATGATCATCCTGAATTTTTAACCATGGCAGCGAAATGGGCAAACCAACAAATTGAGGACTTACTATCAGAAACGGCGACGGTGGTTAATCCCCAATTAGCGGGTCAAAGTGTCAGCCATAGTCATGATCATGGGCATCATCATAGCCATGATGATCATGGTCATCACCATCATCACTAGGGATCAAAAAACAGTTGGAGTTTTGGCTTCAACTGTTTGTCTTGTTATTATTCTTCCACTTGCCAACTTTGCGCGATCGCGCCTTCATCAACAATCCGCTTCGGACGTAAAATTAAAATCACTTTTCCCAATAACGTTAGATCAGGGGTTTGTTCAAACCAACGAATCGCTAATCCTTTCTCCCCCTCAACGAGAAAATAACTATAAAGATACCATTGGGTATCAGCGCGATCGACGACGACTAAAAAGGTTTCATTGGCAAGAGTGTCTGCTTTCGGTAGTTCTTCTCTCTCGCAGGGAATGGCAATGGGATCACTGGCAGCGCAAATAATTTGCCATCCCGGAATTGCCACCCACTGCGTCTCTGCCTTGACTTTAGTAATGCTAAATTGTCCCTCAGGCTGTGGTTGAGAATAACTCTGAAATTGAGCGGAAGAGATTTTTAAGTGAGGGGCAACGGGAACAATTCGCGGTAATTCCTCTTCTTGTTCAAGGCGATATAAGGGTAATGTCGGTGCTGGCGTTGTGGGAACGACGGTAAAATCGCTCAGAAGGCTCTCAATTTTCTCTCTCGCCGTTTTTGAAGCAGCATAACGGAGTCCTTGGGCAATAAGGCGCGATCGCGCTTGTAAGTCCTTTTTCCCTCGGGCTAATTTCCAATAATGATAGGCAACCCCATCTCCAGCCGCATCCGTAAACCCTTCCGGGAGACGGCTTAAATAAGAAAAGTCTTTCAGGGCTTTTGCCACTTCATGGGCTTCTGACTGAGTTAAATTCTTATCTACAGCTAAGGTGGCAACTTCAGTGCGTTCTTTTGGGGGAAGAATCCGAAACTCATAGAGAATCTCACTTCCCTTCTGAGTAAAATGTTCTTTGACCTGATCTTCCACCCCAGCTTTAACAATGCTGTCGTAAACTTGCGTAGCTACAATCACTTGATTTTGATGAACTGGCTCAAATCCCGTTTCCTCAAAAATGGTTTGGGCATTGTACCCCCCTTTTTGTAACTCTTGACAAAACTTTCCCCATTCCACCCAGTTTCCTTCTTTTTGTCGCAGTTGTCGCAGTAATTCCGTTGCCCGTTCTTCAGAAAGGGAAGAAGATGGAGATTGTTCAGACATAAGTTACATTAGATTTACAGCTCATCAATCAATAATTTAACAGAAAGTGAGCGAGTGAGTGCTAAACCGTAACTAAACGGTGTATTTCGGAGTAATTCGGAATGCTCTCACACCCGACTCAATCCTGCCTTAGTAAGTAAGGGTGGGGGGATCTAGCCAGTAAAAGTAACAGATTTAACAAATTTTACAAAGTTTGTTTGCAAAATCTTTCTTTCGGGACACATTTCCGTATAAATTGCACAAGATAGGGAGGAGTTTCACCGACTCCATAAACTTATTTTTAACTGACGCGAAGAAGAAAATATCCTTGGGAGAACACATGAACATTGTAGTTGTCGGTTTAAGCCACAAAACTGCACCCGTTGCTGTGCGAGAAAAATTAAGTATTCAAGACAATGCTATTGAGGGTGCAATTTCCCATTTATGTCAGCTTCCTCATGTGGAAGAAGTGTCTATTCTCAGTACCTGTAACCGTCTCGAAATTTATGCCGTTATTGCCGATGCCGAACAAGGGGTTCACGAAATAACGCAGTTTCTATCCGAACGAAGCGCCTATCCCATTTCCCAACTGCGGCGACACCTGTTTATTCTTCTCCATCAAGATGCCCTCCGTCATCTCATGCGAGTGGCTGCAGGGTTGGATAGCTTAGTTTTAGGAGAAGGGCAGATTCTGTCGCAAGTGAAACACGCCCATAAACTTGCCCAAAAACATCAAGGTGTGGGACGACTCTTAGATCGTCTCTTTAAGCAAGCCCTTTCGGCAGGAAAACGAGTTCGCAGCAATACCAATCTTGGCACCGGGGCAATGTCGATTAGTTCGGCGGCAGTCGAACTAGCCGATCGTAAAGTAGATAATTTAGCCAACTATCGCTGTACCATCATTGGTGCTGGCAAAATGGCGCGACTCTTAGTCCAACACCTGGTTGCCAAAGGCGGAACGCAAGTTACGATTGTTAACCGTTCCCAAAAACGGGCGGCTGATCTGGCGAATCAATTTCCAAACCATGAGTTACAACTTCATCCCCTGGAAGAGATGATAAGTGTCATTGGGGAATCGGATCTCGTCTTTACCAGTACCGCTGCCAGTGAACCAATTTTAGACCGCGCTAAATTAGAACAGAATATCGATCCCAATCATCGCCTGTTACTCTTTGATATTTCTGTTCCCTTGAATGTGAATACTGATGTCAAAGAATTAGAGAACTTAGAAAGTTTCACCGTTGATGACTTAAAAGCAGTGGTGGCAAAAAATACTGCCAGTCGCCGACAAATGGCGCAAGAAGCAGAAGCCTTATTAGATGAAGAGGTAGAGTCTTTTGAAGTCTGGTGGCGTTCTTTAGAGACGGTTCCTACTATTAGCTGCTTACGAGAAAAAGTGGAAACGATTCGGGAACAAGAATTAGAAAAAGCACTCTCTCGTCTCGGAACTGAGTTTGCGGAAAAACATCAGGAAGTGATCGAAGCCCTAACCCGAGGCATTGTTAATAAAATTCTCCATGAACCGATGGTAGAATTACGGGCGCAACAAGATATCGAAATGCGACGGCGAACCGTTCAATCGTTACAAAGACTGTTTAATCTCGATCCTGAACAACAGTATAGTTAACAATTAACATAAAAAAAAATTTCTTAACATCACTTCCTAAAAACGTAGTCAATAAACTTCAGTTGGCTACGTTATTTTCTTGCTAAAATAACCTTAGTTGCATCTATTTTTTTTATGAGTACCCTCCATTCCACCACCATTCGTCGCCTATTGAAACTTCCGCAAAATGATAGTGTCTGGGAAGGAGAGCGTCGTAGTATTGAAGGCTTGATTTCCGAACCAGAAGAAGGCAGCCAGTCCCAACAATGTGTGATTTGGGTCGATGGCTCAGAGGGGATGGTGCGCGGGATGGAAATGGTGTCTCAAGAGACAGGAATGGAAGTGATTGTACGAACTTTATTGCGGGCAATGGAAACGCCGCAAAGTTATGGTAAGCCCTGTCGTCCCAAAAGGATTATTGTGCGCGATCGCGAAATTCTCTTTTTTCTGAGAGGAATTTTACAAGAATTAGGCATTAAAATTGAGTATGCCCCAGAATTGCCTTTAATTGATAGCCTTTTTCAAGGATTAACAGAAAATAGTGAACAACGCCCGCCGTTATTACCAGAAAACTACGAAAAAGCCTTACTCAAAACCGCCGGTGAAATTTGGGAAAATGCCCCTTGGGATTTTTTAGATGACAGCGAAGTGATTACGATTGAATTTCCTCAGTGGGATGTTGAGCCGCTTTATCTCTCTATCATGGGAATGTTAGGACAAGAGTATGGCGTGTTGCTTTATCGTTCCTTAGAATCGATGAAAACCTTTCGGTCAGAAATGTTAGATGGGGAAGATATGGAGAAACTAGAAAATGCCTTTTTAAAACAGGATTGCTGGTTTCTCAACTATGAAATTCCTGAAGATGTAGAAGAAGAAGACGCAGAAAATTTGAGTGCAGCGGAGGTGGAGCCATATTTTGGCAGCATTAGTCCCTATGAAGGGATACGACCGTTTTTAGGAGAAGATGAAGCTGCGGTGGTCTATATTGCGTTACAAGCCTTAAAACGGTTTATTCAAAGTGCTGAATCTGAACTGGAAACGACATTAGAGAAAAAAATTGAGCAAGAATATTATATTTCTCTGCCAAAAACGTCTCATGATTCTTCACAGATTCACGTCAAAGTTTCCACAAATCCCGAGTTAGAAGAAGAATTAATGATGTTATTTGATGATGATGAGGAAGAAGAAGAAGATTCATTTCCAATAATTAATGATGATTTAGTTCCAGAGGATTCCTTTCTCAGTCTTGGGATGGTTCCGTGGGAGATGATTCATCAAATGCAAAATAATCCCAAACAATTATATGAATCTTTAGGGGCAACCGAAAAGGGGGAAGGGATGCCTGTTATTTTAATCCAAACTTCACGCCCAAAAGCCAAAACCATGATGGAACAAATTCAAGATTCGGGAGGATTAGTGGGGATTGGCTTTAACCAAGGAGAAGATTCCAGTACCGATACGGTTTATGATTTAGGGATTCTGCAAATGGGAGATGGGGAACTTTATCTGTTTGGCGAATTTAATCAGGATGATTCCACTCATGCTAAAGCCCGTCAGCATTGGGATCAACGTTGTGAGCAAACTGGGGGGTATTGTGCTTTGATTATTGCGAGAGGCTTAAAAGGCGCGACTAGGGGGCAACCGCAACTTCGGGATATGATGGCGTTATTTGAAGCGAAAGCCCTTAATAGTGAGGATTTCGGGTTAGGGGTGTTATCTGCGATCGATTTAT
>CAZTXK010000080.1:0-10376 GCA_964617275.1 uncultured Dactylococcopsis sp.
ATCATCAATCAAGTTAATAACAAATTTTTCTTGCTCAGGAATGGCACTAATGCAAGAACAGATGGGCGTTCCATCTTCTAATTCGACTTCACAAGCATGACAAGACCCCATCATACAGCCAGTAGGAATAAAAAGCCCAGCGCGATCGGCAACATCTAAGATCGGCTCGCCAGCTTCTGCTTCAATAATAATATCGTCCGGGAGAAAATGAACTTGTACACTCATTGTTAGTTATTGGTTATTAGTTATTGGTTATTAGTTATTAGTTATTGGTTATTGGTTATACCATGTCAATTTCCTGAAGCCCTTCTTTCAAAGGGAGATTGGGGGGATTGGACTTCAACCAAGTAAGCGGTTTAAATCCAAGTGGTTTTCTATTATATCGGTGACAGCATCCAATACTTCTTCTCGTTGCTGACGATGATGGGGAACATTAGTATTAAGGGAAGAAAGTCCTTTTTTCTCTCGTAAGCGGTTTAGCCATTGTCTGCGCCAAGTTCCATTTTCAAAGAGTCCATGGAGATAACATCCCCACACAGAATAACTGCTGTTGACATAGCCCAATTCAGGATCGCTAAATAGAGGAGTTACAGAATCTGTTTTTAAGCGCGATCGCCCTTGATGGATTTCATAACCAGTTATTGCCGTGTTACTTTCAGGAAAGATAGCATTAACCTCCCGTTGGCGAGTCAATTTTTCTGTAGTCATGGTAGTTTCTAGGGGAAATAAGCCTAAACCCGAATACTTCCCAGCCTCTCCCTCTAACCCCTCAGGATCATGCAAGGTTTCTCCTAGCATCTGAAACCCGCCACAAATTCCGAAGATTATTCCTCCTTTTTCGATATAGGTTTTAAGGGCATTTGCCATTCCTGTGGCTTGTAGCATTTTGAGATCAGCGATCGTGGTTTTAGAACCGGGAATAATAACAGCATCAGGCGTTCCCAGATCATCTTCAGGGCGAACATAACGAACATTAACGCTGGTTTCCGCTTCTAAAGGATCAAAATCGGTAAAATTGGCAATTTTAGGAAGATGAATGACGGCAATGGTAAGCTCAGTATTAGGTTTGCGTCCGCGTCTTTCTAATAAGTCTAGAGAGTCTTCGGCAGGAAAAACTTGTTGTAGGTAAGGAATTACCCCCACCACAGGAATCCCGGTATAGTTTTCTACCCATTTGATACCCGGGTCTAAAATAGATTTTTGCCCCCGAAATTTATTAATAAGAATCCCTTTGATCAGATCATGTCCAGCGTTGGCGTGTTTTAATATTTCTAGAGTGCCAATAATATGGGCAAATGATCCGCCGCGTTCAATATCCACCACTAAGAGAGTAGAAGCGTTAAGATGTTGAGCCACTCGCATATTGGTTAAATCGCGGTGCATGAGATTAATTTCTGCTGGGCTTCCCGCCCCTTCACAGACAATATAATCATAGTTTTCGCTGAGAGTCTGAAGGGCGTTTTTAATGGCTTCCCAACCGCGATCGAAATAATTTTCGTAGTATTGTTGCGCTTGTGTTCGTCCCGCAACTTTTCCATTTAATATGACTTGTGAGGTCATATCTCCTTGGGGTTTCAGAAGAATGGGATTCATTTCGACGGTGGGTTCAATTCCTGCAGCCCAGGCTTGTACGGCTTGGGCGTAACCAATTTCGTCTCCATTATCGGTAACATAGGCGTTAAGTGCCATATTTTGCCCCTTAAAAGGAGTGACTCGCCAACCGCGACGATAGAGAATCCGACAAATGGCAGCACAGAGAAGCGATTTTCCTGCGTGAGAAGTTGCTCCCACAACCATCAGAGCTTGTTTCATCTATTTTTAATTTGCTTAATCCGTTCTTCGGTACAGTATTCTTTTAAGGTGCCAATATCATAAATATCTGCCGCCATTTTTCTAAACTTGGGCTTCATCTCGTTGAGTAAGTCTTGAGCGTATTTTTCCGCTTTTTCGGTAAAACCATTAATATAAAATTTTTTCTGAAAGTCTTCATAATACTGAGTGGAAATTTGATTGGTTATATCTCTAATTGTTTCTTCTTGATCTTCATTGGCATCATAACGAAGGCAAGCATATTCTCGTAATTCTCTTCTTTCGGATTTGCCAATTGTGGCAGCCTGAGCAAGATCAGGAAATAGCAGTAAAAACGCCAGAAGACAGCAAAGGATTAATCGAGTTATTCTTAACATAAAAAATGCTTTTTAGCAATATTAACGGTACGGTATTTTGAGGTTAGTTATAGCAGTTTTCACGCTTCTTGAAGTACATTCTTGATTGGGGTTCTTTGTTACTTATTATTTTATGACTTGCCAAATAACAAATAACAAATAACAAATAACATCCACCGACTCAGTGTGTACCTCAACAGACTAAGAAAAGCTATAGTTATCTTTAATTGCTTCAAAAATTAATAAACTTTCCTCGGAATTGTGAGGATAAAATTCTATTTTAGCTTGACGAGAGGTATCTGTTTTTAAGAGGTTCACTTCCAGATAAGTATCTGGTAAATAGGGAAGTCGATTTGCCCATTCAATGGCAGTAATTCCGGGGGGAACTTCTTTTCCTTCCCAGTAGGTTTCTGGAAATAACCCTGCAATGGCTTCTGGGGTGTCTAAGCGATATAAGTCAAGATGATAGAGGGGAAGCCGCCCTTCTTGATACTCGTTAATTAAGGTAAAAGTGGGGCTAACAATGGGGATGGTTATTCCTAACCCTTCTCCTAACCCCTGCACAAAGGTTGTTTTTCCCGCCCCGAGTTCCCCAAATAATAAAATAACGCGATTGGGAAGCAGTGTCTCTCCTAGCTTTTTTCCCAGTTCTTGAGTCGCATCTGTATGGGTAAGAGAAATGTCCATTGCTTTAGCCGATTAATGAACGAGAGAATCATAGTATTACCCTAACACCTGCGCTGCACCATGAAATCAGTTCCCCACCACTTGCGAATCATAACAATTAGAGAGATTAATTGCTAGAATAAAATTATTAAATATTACTTTTTTTCTCACATTCACCTAAAAATGGTAAATCTAATCACTAGATCACATTATATGAAAACACCAATGCACTCGATATCACAACGGATTCAAGAAACCCTCAACGAAATTTGTGAGTTTTTGGAAGTGGATCGGGTGGCGCTGTATCAGTTTTTAGAGGACAAAAGTGGGGAGGTAATTGGAGAAACACTGGGAGCAGCGTCAAATTTATCCTCTCTGTTAGGACTACGCTTTCCCGCTTCCGATATTCCTGAGGCAGCTCGGAAACGCTTTTTAAAGGAAAAGGTGCGGGTTTTGGTGGATGTGGAATCTCAGCAACAAATTCAAAAATTTTCCAATGACCAAACGGGAACGACTTATACAAGAGCCTCCCATTGTCATTTGAGGTATTTAGAAAAATTGGGGATCCAAGCCAGTTTGACTTATCCCATTATTATGGAAGGACAATTATGGGGGCTACTGTTGATCCATGATAATAGTTCTCACCGTTGGCAAAACAGTGATTTGACCATGTTGGAGTTGTTGGGAGAGCGTTTAACATTATTAATCACCACAGAAGAGTTATCCCATTATCAACAGGCCCTGCTACACCGTGAAAAAACAGTAAAAAAGATTTGGAGTTTATTGCAAAATACGGTGAACCCACCACTAGCACAAGTTTTAGAAACTGCGGTGACGAGTATAGCAGGTTGTGGGGGCCGTCTCTATTTACAAAAATTGACCGGCGAAAGTGAAGTTCATCAGTTTGGGCAGCAACCCTCCTTAAAGCGCGTTAAAAAAGCAATCCCCAGCCAAACGGGAGAAATTTTAGAAGAAAGTCAAGCGTGGCAAAGATGTCTCTTAGACGCGGATCAAGTGTCTTTTCCAGATGTAGGGCTTTCCGTGTCAGCTTATGAAATTGATTCTAAAGCCTCCCCACCTTATTCTGCTTTGATTATTCCCCTGATGGCAACGCCCTATCGAGAAGGCTATTTAACCATTTTTCGGGAAAATGAGCCAGAGACGATTTGGTGGGCTGGTTCACCGCCGAGGAATGCTTTAGAAATGAGGCAACTCCGTTCGTCTTTTGCGCCTTGGCAAGAAGTTCGTGAAAAAGCAGCGATTGAAAGTTGGACGACTGAGGAAATGAAGTTGGGAAGCGCGATCGCGCAAATTTGGCAAGAGGCATTTCAAAAACAGGAGTTGAATGAGGCTGTGATCGGGAAAAATAATAACTTGTCTCTGATAACTTTACCCAACCGCCAGGATTTTACGGAGAAATTACAGTCTCTGACAGCAAAAGCAACCGCAGAGCAAGAATTATTTGCGGTTATTTTTCTAGATTTAGATCGCTTTCAACAAGTGAATAATACCCTTGGGCATAGTGCTGGAGATGAACTTCTCAAATTAGTTGCCGAACGCCTCAAAGAGCATTTATCGGAAACCAAGGGGTTATTAGCGCATTGGCATGGGGATAAGTTTGTGATCTTGTTGCAAAATTTGACGAATTTCGATAGTGCCGAAATTGAGGACTTGGTAAGCGCGATCGGGATGAGCTTTCAAGAACCTTTCTCCCTATTTGGACATGAAGTTTATGTCAAGGGCAGTTGGGGAGTTGCCATTAGCCCCTATGATGGCACAGATGCAGAAACCCTCTTAATGAATGCAGAAACGGCGATGTATAGCGCGAAAGAACAAGGAAAAAACCGTTATCAGGTTTATACCCCTTCGCTGCGATCGCCGCTGAATCCCCTCACCTTAGAAGCAGATATTCGCAACTCTCTCCAAAATAATGATTTTCAGCTTTATTATCAGCCGCAAGTTGATTTAGAGAGTGGCAAAATCACTGCCGTCGAAGCCCTCATTCGTTGGCAACATCCCCAGCGAGGGTTACTCTCTCCCCAACATTTTATTCCCTTTGCCGAAGAAACCGACCTCATTTGTGAAATTGGTCATTGGGTGTTAGAAAAAGCCTGTCAGCAATTAGCCCAGTGGCGAGAGAAAGGATTAACTGAGATACGAGTTGCGATTAATATTTCTGGTCGTCAGTTTCAACAAACCAATTTTGTTAGTGTGATTCAACAAGTTTTAGAGAAAACGAATGTTCCTGCAACAGCGTTAGAAATTGAAATTACCGAAACCACCGCCGCGCAAAATGTTGATCTCACTCACTGGACACTGCAACAGCTACAAGGAATGGGAGTGAGTGTTGCCCTCGATGATTTTGGCATGGGCTATTCTTCCCTCAATGCCATTAAATCTTTTCCCCTTAATACCTTAAAAATTGATCGAACGTTTGTCAAAGATATCAACAGCAGTGACATTGATACGGCAATTGTCAATAGTGTGGCGATCTTAGCGCAAGGCTTAAATCTTCGCTTGGTTGCTGAGGGAGTAGAAAACCTCAAACAGTTAGAAGTGCTGCGATCGCTGTGTTTTAATAACAGTGAACCAACCTGTTCCCAAGAAGTACAGGGATATTTTATCAGTCAGCCCATCTCGGCAACGGAGACCACACAGTTTCTCCTCAATAGTGCAGGAGAAAGTTCGATTCCTAATTGGCAAGTTAGTCAGAGTCACAAGAATGGGGCAGTCGTATCTCCAAATCAGACCACAGCAAGTAATCAAACCGCCTCTTCCTCGCTGCAACAACTGTTTACCCAAACGCGACGGGAACAGATAGTTGCCGAAATTAGCCAACAAATTCATGCCTCTCTAGATTTAGAGGAAATTTTTCAGGTTACAGTGAAGGAAATTCGGGAGTTTTTAGACACCGATCGCGTTGTTCTCTATCGCTTTCAGGAAGATTGGAGTGGAAAAATTGTCACCGAGTCGGTTGGGGAGTCTTGGAACTCTTTACTCAACCAAGAAATTAATGATCCTTGTTTCCAAACCAAGTCTGCGCCCTTGTATTCCAATGGACGGGTTTTAGCGATTGAGGATATTGAAACCGCCGAGATGACTCCTTGTTATCGCGAGATGTTACGCTCGTTTCAGGTGCGAGGAAATTTAGTGATTCCCATTCTCCATCAAGAGAATCTCTGGGGCTTACTCATTTCCCATCATTGTCGCAGCTCTCGCCATTGGGAACCTACAGAAGTTAATCTGTTAAAACAATTGGCAACGCAAGTGGGCGTGGCAATTCATCAAGCAGAACTGTATCAGCAATTACAACAAGCCAATGAAAAGTTAGAAGAATTGGCAATCAAAGATGGTTTAACTAAACTCTCGAATCGGCGTTGGTTTGATGAAATGTTAGATCAGCACTGGCAACGATTGCAACGAGATAAAAAGCCGTTATCGCTAATTTTATGTGATATTGATGAATTTAAGCCCTTTAATGATTATTATGGGCATCAGTGGGGAGATGAGTGTTTAATTCAGGTGGCAAAGGCACTACAGAGTGTTGTTCATCGCGCTGATGATTGTGTCGCCCGATACGGTGGGGAAGAGTTTGGGATTATTCTCCCTGCTACCTCGAAGGAAAAAGCCTTGATTGTTGCCGAAAGGGCGCGACAAGCCGTGGCTGATCTCCAGATCCCTCATGCTCAATCATCGGGGAAGCCTTATGTTACCCTCAGCTTAGGAATTAGCTGTGTTATTCCCAGTGAGGATCATAGTCGCAAAGCGTTAATTCGAGATGCGGATCAGGCTCTGTATGAGGCAAAAGCGCAGGGGCGTAATTGTATTTTTTAAATTTCCTTTGCCTTGAGTTCTTGTAGTTTCTGCGTCCATTGAGCTGCGAGAGAGACATCGGTAAAAGGAATTTGAACCGTCTCTCCGTTTTCAAAGCTAAATCCAATGTTAGGGCTCCCCCGTCGCGGGGGATTGTCAAGAGAAACGGCTTCTCCATTCACCAACAGTTCAATGGCGCTCACGTTTTTTAAGGAAAAACTTGTTAGAGCCTGGGGATAGGAATGAGCCGGTGTTCCCCAGGTAATCATATCGTCTTTTTGCCCTAAAACCGCCTTAATATCATACTTAGCGCGATCGAACTGTTCCGCCCAAAGGCGATAGGCTTCGACTTTCTGATATTCATGCCATCCCGCCCAAGCCAAACCAATGAAAATTCCCAATAAGGGAAGCCAGATTAATCCCCGTTCCATGAATTATTGCTTTAATTGCGAGCGTAGTTGTTCTAATTCTTGATCGACTTTTGCTTGTTGTCCTTCTGGCAACTCTTTTTGCGCCGATTGGGATTTCATCTGTTGCAGTTCATCATCCACATTACCCCCCTGTTCCAGTGCCGCAAACTGCTGTTCCATATCATCTTGCCCCATTTCTTGGGTGGCTTCGGCTGAGGCTTCCATTTCCGTCACTTTTTCTTCCATTTGCTCAAAGGCACTGAGAGAACTACCCGTATTCACCCCCTGCATCATCTCATTGAGGCGTTGGGTGGTTTCGGCCGATCGCGCTCTGGCGATATACATATCTTTCTTGGTTTTTGCCTCGGAAATTTTATTTTCCAGTTTCCGCATATCAGATTTTAATTTATCAATCACCTGATTTTGTTGCGAAAGCTGTTCTTCCAAGTTGTCTGCCGTTTGCTGATGATTTTGGCGACGGGTGAGGGCTTCTCGCGCCAACTCTTCATTTCCTTTTTCTAACGCCAGTTGCGCCCGTTTTTTCCACTCTTCGGCGGTACTTTTAGCTTGGGAGGCTTGACGCTCAGTGCGTTTCTGAGACGCGATCGCTTGGGCAACCGCTTGTCTTAGCTTAACTAAGTCTTGCTGCATATCGTTGACAGCTTGTTCAAGGATTTTTTCGGGATCTTCGGCTTTGTTTAATAAGTTATTCAGATTCGCCCGAATCACTCGCCAGATTCGTTGTAAAAAATTCATGCTACTTCCATAATCACAATGTTGTTCTTATTGACGATGATAACAAGGTTTCAGCGAAATTAATGTTCGTCCTTTGTCCTTTGTCCTTTGTAAACCAGTGACCAGTGAGCAACAAATAACAAATAACGAATAACAAATAACAAATAACTAACGATTGGTTTCCACGGGAAGTTTAGCTAACGTCACAGTAATTTCTTGAGTTTCGCCATTTCTTTCAATCAACATGGTAATTTGATCGCCAACCTCTTGTTCTTCCACTAGCTGCTGTACTTTTTCAGATTTGGTCACTGTTTGCCCATTAATTTCTTTAATAATATCCCCAGGTTGTAATCGGGCTTGGGCAGCAGGAGATCCGTCAACTACCTCGATAATAACGACCCCAGAATCACTGTTAATTTCAGTGCCTCGTTGGGCAAACTCCTGTTCGAGGCGACGTTTAACCTCTGGAGTTAAGGTTGCCATGCGAATGCCCACATAGGGATATTCCACTTCCCCGGTTTCCACAATTTCTTGGGCGACCTCTTTAGCCGTATTGATGGGAACAGCAAATCCTAACCCTTGCGCTTGTCCAATAATCGCGGTATTAATGGCAATCACTTCGCCACGGGCATTTAAAAGGGGTCCTCCCGAATTGCCGGGATTAATAGCGGCATCGGTTTGAATAAATTGCACTCGTTTATCCGAAACCCCGATCGCGGAACTGGGTCTGCCTGTGGCACTAATCACGCCCACTGTTACTGTTTCTTCTAAGCCTAAAGGATTACCGATCGCGATCGCCCATTGCCCCGGTCTAACAGCCTCGGAATTTCCTAAGGGCACGGTGGGTAAATTATTAGCATCAATTTTAATCACAGCCATATCCGTTAGGGGATCTTCTCCTAGGACTTTGCCATCAAAACTACGTCCATCTCGTAATTCCACCGTTACGGTATCGGCACCATTAACAACATGGGAATTGGTCAAAATTTGCCCATCACTACTGACAATAAACCCTGATCCCACTCCTTCTTGCACTCTTTTTTCGGGGGGTCTAGGGATGGCATCTCCAAAGAAACGCTCAAAAAAGGGATTATTGAAAATTTCAGGGACATCGTTTTGCACAACTCTTTTGACATCTACCCGCACCACCGCCGGACTTACATCTTCAACGACTTCCGTGATAAAGTTTCGATCATCGGCAGTAGGAGTTAAAGAACGATCAGCGTTACCATTCCTATTTGAGGTATCAGAAAACAGTTCTGATTGGGGATTTTCCTGAGATTCTGAAGACTCAGGCGACGATTCGGAATTATTTGTAGGGGAATTAATAGCTAATTCAGCACAACTTCCCAAAACAGGCATGGTGGTCACTGTTAATAGCAAAGAAACCCAATAACTTTTATTTCGTTTCATAATTAATAAGCATCCACTCAACGATTAGAATTAATCCAAGAACCAGACCAAGGAATACCGCCCACTTCTAAACCACAATTATCACTGGTCGCTTCTAATAACGTCTTTCCGAGACGAGTTGATAATTTCAGGTGGACTTGACCTTGCATTGTATCGCGACAACAAAATTGTAATCCTTTTTCGGTAGGCGCACGGAGAAGTGTCCCTTGACGGTCAGTTTCTCCGACAATTTCTGCTATCAAGTTTGTGCCAATTGCACTCATTTTCCATTCCCCCCAAGGTTGAATTTCCCAAGACACTTGCGAGTTCCAAGGGACAAATTCATAAAATTTTCCCTGATGATGGAAACAAATTAAAGCCACCTCTTCTCCTAAGCCTAATACTTCTCGTCTTCCTCCCCCTGCGGTTAAGGCGAGATCGGAGTCTTCCTTAAAAGCATTGCAGTTTAACCAAAACCATTTCGCTGGGAAAGCGCGTCCCCAATTTTTCTCACTGTAAGCAGGAGCATTAGTAAAATTATAGGTCTTCCCTTGCCATTGAATAAACCCTGTCGCAAGTCCATGGGCAATTAAAATTTGCCAACCGGGTTCAAAGAAGGGAAAAAAGGATAACCAGCCTCCTGTGGCTTTTTGTGGACGATGGGGATCTCCCCAACCATAAATCGGCGTAATTTGATATTCCCAAGTTATTTTCTCTCCTGTAAGGGGATCAAAAAGTTTTCCTTGGTTAAGGGTAGCGGTGGCTTGATAGCCTTCTTCAATTTGTTGATTAAACTGATTTGGGGTTAATTCTCTTGGGAAACTACCGAGGGGGCGTTTTTGCCAATGTCCTAAGCCTAAACGTTTTTGATCAGCCCAGAAGCCTTTAACATTGGGGAAGCTACGCCAAAAATATTCATCCTCTGGCCCCAAAATTTGCGCCGCCCCACCACTATAAGCAGTTCCCCCTTGCGGATCATCTATGGAGTACATAAAGGTGAAAGTTTGGTTAATTTCAGGGAGGGTAACGCGATAGTACCAACCTTCAAAGAAGCGATTGCCTAGTTGTAAAGGTAAAAAAGGCTCTAAAAGATTATCTCCCGTCCAATGATAGCCACTATGCGGCGTTTGTTTGTCCTGCATCCTTTATTTGTTATTCGTTATTTGTTATTTGTTATTTGTTGTTGGTAACTGGT
>CAZTXK010000081.1:0-6443 GCA_964617275.1 uncultured Dactylococcopsis sp.
AGAATTTTAACAGTTCGGATTTTGCGAGCATTTGATGTCGATCAGCGTTTTGGGGAACAAGTTGGCAGCACTGATACAGACAATCAATTGACAGTCAGTGATGCCATTGGAAATACCCTCTATTGGTTTATTTTCCTCCTTTTCCTCCCTTCAATTCTCAGCACTCTAGAGTTAGAAGGAACCTTACGACCAGTTCAAGAATTGGTTAACAATATTCTGGGCATCCTTCCCAATATCTTTGCTGCCATTTTAATTGGTCTAATTGGCTGGTTTATTGCTCAGATTGTCCGCAAAATTATTACGAATCTTCTCGCTAGTTCTGGGGTCGATCAACTAGGCACTCGTGTCGGTTTGTCTGGAAGCGGGGAAACCCAATCCCTGTCTTGGATTACCGGAACGGTGGTCTATGTCCTGATTTTAATTCCTGTCGCGATCGCTGCTTTAGAAGCCCTCCGCATCCAAGCAATTTCTGCTCCAGCTGTGGCAATGTTGGATCAGATTCTCAACAGCCTACCGAGAATCTTTACAGCTACATTTGTCCTTCTCATTACTTACTTTCTTGCTCAATATGTAAGTGAATTTGTTACTAACTTCCTAACCAATATTGGTTTTAACAATATCTCTACTTGGTTAGGCTTACAGCGTGCTGCTGGCGAAAGTGATGAAGCAGACACAATTATTACCGATAAAGGAGAGGCTTCTGAATCTCCTGTTCCCAGACGAACTCCATCGGAGTTAATGGGCATTATTACGCTTGTGGGGTTAATGCTGTTTGCCACTTTAGCCGCCGTCAATATCCTTGATATCCAAGCTCTCACTGACTTGGTTGCTGGCATTGTTCTGGTTTCAGGACAAATTATTGCTGGTTTAATTGTCTTTGCTGTGGGGTTATACTTTGCCAATCTTGCCTTTAATCTCATCTCTAGTTCTAGCATGAGACAAAGTCGCACTCTTGCCCAAGCGGCTCGCATTGTCATTATTGCCTTTAGTTTAGCTTTAGGGTTACAGCAGATGGGAATTGCGCCCAATATCGTTAACTTAGCCTTTGGCTTATTATTAGGGGCAGTTGCTGTCGCGATCGCGCTTGCCTTTGGTTTAGGAGCGCGAGAAGTTGCTGCTGAACAAGTGCGAGAATGGGTTAACAACTTCAAATCTTCTGATGAGTAACTCTTCTTAGCTTGCTAACATTTCAACGTTATCCTCTCCTGCTAGGAGGGGATTTTTATTTGAACGTTTAGGGACTTGCTCACCGTAGTTTCATTGATGCTTTCGAGAAATACTTGGTCATCAAAATTTATTGGTTACTTTATAATCCAATTAGTTACACCTTGAAATAAGTCATTTCCAAATAACCATGGCAAACAAAAGGAAAGGGCCCCCACCAATTGTTTATTTATTAATCATTTTTTTAATTGGATGGGGAGTAAATCACTTTTTAAATCCGTTTGGTAATAATTCTTCTAGGAATGAGGAAAGACAGCAACCAGAGAATGTAAGAGAACAACCTCTTCCTCAGTTAGAGACCCAGTATCAGCAACTAGAAAATTCTCTCCGAAATGGGGAATGGAGAAAAGCAGATATCTTAACTTGGAACCTTTTAAAAACCTTAGTGGATACTAATGACAGTGGTTGGTTAAACGAAGAAGAAATCAAAAAAATATCTTGTTTTCATCTATTAAAAATTGATCAGCTTTGGCGAGGCTATTCTAGAGAAAAGTTTGGCTTTAGTGTGCAAAAAAATATATATGAAAATATAGGAGGAGCCTATGATTCAGCGTTTAATATGGGGGCTTATCGTAGTTTTGCTTATCAAGTCGGTTGGATTAATCCTGAATCAGAAAAAATGCGAGGGGGATATTATTTTTACAAGCATTTAACATTTAATCTAGATAAAGCCCCGCGAGGACATCTTCCTGCTTTTAATTCTAGTTGGATCAGTTATCATTCTCCAAAAGTAGGATTAGTCGCGATCGCAGAACAATTTAAGAGTTGTCAAAATTAACTGATCGAGCAAATTACAGCCCTAGGAAAATCACGACGATGCGGTTACAAAAACGACGAGAAGCGATGTATTAAGGTAGCAAGAGAGCCTCACTGTAGGGTATCATCTTAGAAAAAACTAAATATGACAGAGGAAAACCCTTTAATCCGCCAGTGGCAGCAAAAAGTGAAAAACGCTGACCAAAACAATATCCTAATGCACTGTAAAGACTGCGGGGAAGAGTGGGTAAGCTCCCAACAAGAGGGAAGTTGCTATAACTGCGGAAGTAAAAAATTAGAATCTATTCGTTGCTGGCAATTTCCAGACGATTAACTCGTTGCTTACAGCTTCCTAAAGGGAAGATACCCCCTACGATCATTCATTCGTTGGTTATAATTTGAGAAATCTTAATATCTGCCCGTAAAATTCCCCCCTAGGGTTACGGCTATTCCCATTGTAAATCCTTAACAATAGAGGATAAAGTGAAACCAATAGATAAAAAACGTTAAGAAAGTCGTCTAGGTAGAACGTATAACTATGTTTGAATATTTTACTGATAAAGCCATCAAATCAGTTGTTCTCGCCCAAGAAGAAGCTCGACGGATGAAACAAAATCTGGTAGGCAGTGAGCAAGTCTTACTGGGCATTATTGCTGAAGGAACGAGTGATGCAGCCCAAATCTTAAATCAGTTGGGAGTTAAACTCCAAGACGCTCGTAAAATCGTGGAAGGATTAGTGGGTTCAGGTTCGGATAATGTGCCAGCGAACATTCCCTTTACCCCCAGAGCTAAACGCATTTTTGAACAAGCTCTGGAAAATTCTCGGCAAAAATCCCAAGAAACCATTCTTCCCGAACACATTTTGCTAGCAATGACCCAAGAAGAGGGAGTTGCCACGAAAGTGTTAAACCAGTTAGGGGTAGATCCGCAACAGGTAGCAAATCAACTAGAAGAGGCACTGAATAATCCCAGTGCAGAAAGCGATGAATCGGCTGGCCCTGCAACTGCCTCCATGGGCGGACAAGGTCGTCAACGAGGCTTTGGCTTCAGTCCCCAACAACAACAGCAGCAAAGCGAGGGGTTAAAGTCCTTTGCAACGAATTTAACCGATCGCGCTAGAAATGAAGAAATTGACCCCATTATCGGGCGCGACCAAGAAATTGAACGCACCATTCAAATTTTAGGTCGTCGCACCAAAAATAATCCTGTGTTAGTGGGAGAACCGGGGGTGGGGAAAACAGCAATTTCAGAAGGACTTGCCCAGCGCATTATTCGCAAAGATGTTCCGGAAGCTCTAGAAGATAAAGAAGTCTATAGCCTCGATATGGGCTTACTGGTCGCCGGAACCCGTTTCCGTGGCGAATTTGAAGAACGCCTGAAGAAAATTGTAAAAGAAGTCCAAGAGGCTGGCAATATTATTCTCGTCATTGATGAAATCCATACGCTCATCGGCGGCGGGGCAATGGAAGGAGGAATGGATGCCGCTAACCTCCTCAAACCCGCTTTAGCTCGCGGAGAATTGCAATGTGTGGGAACAACCACCATGGATGAGTATCGCCAATACATCGAGAAAGATGCGGCGTTAGAACGGCGTTTTCAACCCGTCATGGTGAATGAACCCTCAATTGATGAAACCATTGAAATTCTCAAGGGCATCCGTAACCCTTACGAAGAGTATCACAAAATTAAAATTACTCCCGAAGCTCTCGAAGCGGCGGCGAAGTTATCGGATCGCTATATTAATGATCGGTATCTCCCTGATAAAGCCATTGATCTCATTGACGAAGCTGGCTCGCGCTTACATTTAAGTCAATCCATGGCAGAAAAATCTAATGATGGAGAAGAAGCCGAAATCACGACTGATAGCGAACAGATGCCGATTTTGGGGTTAGAAGAAGTGGCAGCGATCGTCTCCTCTTGGACAGGGGTTCCTGTCACTAAGCTCACCCAAGCCGAATCTGAAATCTTACTGAACCTGGAAGATACCCTGCATGATCGCATTATTGGACAAAGTGAGGCAGTGAGTGCGGTGTCTCGTGCCATTCGTCGCGCTCGTGTGGGCATGAAAGAGGAAAATCGCCCCATTGCCAGCTTTATCTTCTCCGGGCCGACGGGTGTCGGTAAAACCGAGTTAACCAAGGCTTTAGCCCAATATATGTTCGGGGATGAAGAAGCGATGATTCGCTTAGATATGTCTGAGTATATGGATCCCCAAAGTGTGTCTAAGTTAATCGGTTCTCCCCCCGGATTCGTCGGTTATGAAGAAGGCGGACAATTAACCGAACAAATCCGTCGTCGTCCTTATACGGTGGTCTTATTAGATGAAATCGAGAAAGCCCACCCTGATGTATTTAATAGCCTCTTGCAGGTATTGGATGAAGGACATCTTACCGATGCGAAAGGGCGACAAGTTGACTTCAAAAACACCTTGCTCATCATGACTTCCAATATTGGCTCGAAAGTTATTGAAAAAGGTGGCGGCGGACTTGGTTTTGAATTCGGAACTGAAGAAGATAGCCAGTATGCTCGCATTCGTAATCGGGTGCAAGAGGAAATGAAAAACTACTTCCGTCCTGAGTTTCTCAACCGCGTTGATGAAGTGATTGTCTTCCGTCAATTGGAAAAAGAGGAAGTTACCGAAATTGCCGATTTACTCTTGCAAGAAATTAGTGACCGCTTGCGAGAACAACAAGGTGTCGAGTTACAAGTCAGCGATCGCTTTAAGGATCGCGTCATTGAAGAAGGGTATGATGTGACTTATGGCGCACGTCCCTTACGCCGAGTCTTAATGCGGTTGTTGGAAGATAACTTAGCCCAAGCCATTCTCTCAGGAGAAATTTCTGAAGGGGATACGGCTCGCGTGGATGCTGATGAGGATGGAAACATTCTCGTCGGTGAAGCCAAAAAACAACTACAGCCGGTGGGCTAATGTGTCACTCCCTTCTTCTAATATGAAAGGCAAATCCCCCCAACCCCCCTTTGTAAGGGGGGCTAAAGGGATTTTTAAGCCAGTTCATTTGTAGCAACCATTAGGGTATTTCATATAACAAGGAGGGAGGAACCTCCATAACTAAAGATAAATAACGAATCACCCAAGATGAAAGCATACGTAATTGGTTTAGGACGGTCTGGAGTCGCCGCTGCCCGTGTCTTAAAAAAGCAGGGATGGGAGGTGATAATCAGCGATCGCAGCATCTCTGCCTCTCTTCAAGAAAAACAGCATTCCTTAGCACAAGAAGGGATTACTGTCAAGCTCAATGATACTCCCACCATTGAGGAAGTGAAAACAGTTGACACCATTATTGCCAGTCCAGGCGTTCCTTGGGATATTCCGCTTTTAGTTCGCGCCCGTGAACACAATATTCCTGTTTATGGCGAAATAGAACTGGCTTGGCGTAGCTTAGACCAGAATATCCCTTGGGTGGGGATTACAGGAACCAATGGTAAAACGACCACCACAGCCATCTGTGCGGCGTTATTTCAGGGAGCAGGCTTAAATGCTCCTGCTTGTGGCAATATTGGCGACGCTGCCTGTGAGTTGTGCTTAAAAGATAGCAGTTGGGATTGGATTGTTGCGGAAATTAGTAGTTATCAAATCGAATCATCGCAACAACTTGCTCCAGAAATTGGGGTTTGGACAACGTTTAGCTCGGATCATCTCGAACGTCATTACACTCTCGAAAACTATTTTCAGATTAAAAAATCACTGCTCGATCGCGCTCACTTCAAGATTCTCAATGGCGATGATCCTTATCTCCGCAGTTTAGCCGAAGAAAATTGGTCAAACGTTCATTGGACTAGCATTAAAGGCTTAGAGGGGTTACTTGGCGAACCCAGTCAAGGGGTTTATATTGAAGGGAACACAGGGGAAATTATTGCCTATGGGGAAAAAATTATCAATGTCAGTGACTTTCCCATGGTCGGGGATCACAATTTACAGAATTTACTGTTAGCCATTGGGGCGGCGCGGTTAGCTGGAATTGAAAAAAGCGCGATCGCGCAGAGTATTATTAACTTTAAGGGCGTTCCCCATCGCCTCGAACCCGTTTGTGAAATGAACGGAATTTCTTTTATTAACGACAGCAAAGCCACGAATTATGACGCTGCGTGGGTGGGATTATCTTCCGTTTCTAAGCCTGTCATTCTCATTGCAGGAGGGCAAGCCAAAACCGGTAACGATGAAGCGTGGTTTAATCTCATCAAAGAGAAAGCCCAAGCGGTGTTACTCATTGGAGAAGCATCGCCTAAGTTTGCCCAACGCTTAGAGGAAGTGGGATATCATTCTTACCAGCAGGTAGAAACCATGAGTAATGCAGTTAAGACTGCGGTTGAAATGAGCCCAGAAAAACAGGGTTCAGTCGTTCTTCTTTCTCCGGCTTGCGCCAGTTTTGATCAATATGACAACTTTGAACAGCGCGGCGATCATTTTCGAGAATTATGCTTAAATTATATTGGTCATTAGT
>CAZTXK010000081.1:6543-9977 GCA_964617275.1 uncultured Dactylococcopsis sp.
TCCTTGACAGGGAAGCGTTCCATTTGTTCGACGGCTGTTCTTGCATTATTTCTGAGGCTGGAACTTAAATGAGGAACATGAGGAATCTGAGACAGAAAATCGCGAGTGCGACGTAAAATTCTCACTAAATCCCCCTCATCTAAACTGGTTGCTTGGCATAATTCTTGCCACTCTAGACCTTCTACCCATTGTTCTACTAAACCAATTAAATCAGGTTCTAACCAGAGAGGAATAGCAACCCGATGTCGTCTTTGTACTTGGAATAATTCTCGACGTAACCCCCTTACTTCATTAAACGCATTAATCACTTCTAGAGGTGGGGGAAAGTCTGTCTCAGTATCAGGACGAGGGGTTTCTGTAATTAAAGCACAAGCGGCTGCCGCTAAAAGAGAGGGAGAAAGTTCATCTAAATAGCCTGATCGCAACACCAGTCCTAGCCATAATTCATTATCCCCCCGAATTGCCGCGGCGGTTTCCCCCAGGGAAGTCGGTTGATAGTTATCTAGAGCCTCAAAGGTTTTTAACACTTCACAGATATTAAGAAACTCTTGCCAGTGTTGGGATTGGTTTTCCCGGGTGTTGGCTTGGTGTTGCTGGAGTTGTTCGGCACATTGGCGACGGCGATTATAAGTTTTTAAGAGGTGCTTGGGTTGTCCCCATTGTTGCAGGGGATGGTCTTTGAGTTTTTGTTGAAGATCGGCAACTTTAGCTTTTTGGGCTTCCACGTCTGGGGAGTCTAGGTTGGGAGGGGTTCTTCCTTTTAATTTTTCGGCAATTTCAGCAGTGGTTTCGTTGCCGCGACGGCGTTTGCCGGGTTTGAGTTCTAAGTCTGGGGGCGGTTGGAGATCAGCTATTTTGGCTTGGGAAACAAGGGTTTCTCCAATCGCGTTGACATCTCTTTCGGTTGCCACATACCAGCGATTATCTTCAGCTAGGCAAATTAAGAGCGAAGATTGCCCGGGGCTGGGTTGACGATTCACTAAAACCGCCGGCATAGGAGTTGCCACCGTGACATATTTTCCTTTCAGGAAGAGTAAATCTCCACTGCGAATTTCAGCAAGAGCTGCATTTAAAGCAGGAGCGCGATCGCGCTGAGATTGTCTTTCTAGGTACTTGAGAATCCGTCGTTCTTCTTTGAGGTGAGCTTGCAGTTTTTCGTATTGTTGGAAGTATTCTCGTGGAATTGTTGCCATTTCGACATCAAGGCGGGCAATATCTTGGCTTAACTGCGCGATCGCTTTTTGTTCGGGGATTAATTTTTGGTTTGCCAAATATTGAGCAAAACTGCGTTGTAATAAGGATTCTGCCTCTTTAATCGTCTGGCGTTGTAATAAATTTAGCACCATGCCATAAGTGGGCGTAAACTGACTCACGAGGGGATCAGCGTCTTGGGTTGCCAAATACGCCGCTTCTTTTGCCCCTTCAAAGCGAGTTTGCACACAAACCACATTCCCCCGTTCATCCATGCCTCTACGCCCGGCACGTCCTGACATTTGCAGAAATTCTGAAGCCCGCAATAAACGATGTCCTTGATCGGTGCGTTTGGATAAAGAAGAAATAACAGTGGTTCGCGCCGGCATATTTACCCCTGCGGCTAGGGTTTCTGTGGCAAAAACGACCTTGACTAAACCACGAGTAAATAATTCTTCCACTAACCCTTTCCATGCGGGTAAAACCCCTGCATGGTGGGCAGCAATTCCCCGTCTTAAGGGTTCAACTTGAGCCGATCTTACCCCTTCGGGATGTTTCTGTAAAAATTCTTGCAATGCTTGTTGAATTTGTTCACTTTCTTCCGCCGTGACTAAGGAGAGAAAGTTTAATTGTTGTACCGATTGATCACAACCGCGACGGCTGAAAATAAAGTAAATCGCAGGTAGCAACTCTCTTTCGGCAAGCTGTTCGACGACGGTGCTAATATCAGGACAGTCGGCTTTACTGACGCGGTTTTTTCCGCCTTTTTTCTTCGGTTTGAGGCTAGGATTGAGTTTCTTTTTCTTCTTATCGAGTAGCGGAAACAGTCCTTTGGGATTGCTAAAGTAAAATTCTAGAGGAACCGGGCGAAAATCGGATTTAATCAGTTCAGTTGCGCCATGAATTTGATTGATCCAATCGGTGAGTTGTCCAGCATTGGCGATGGTTGCCGAAAGAGCGACTAATTGAATTTCTTGGGGACAATAAATAATGGACTCTTCCCATACTGTGCCACGGTTGGGATCATTCATGTAGTGACATTCATCGAGCACCACCGTTTCCACGTTTTCCAGAGATACTCCCACTTTCCCAATCGAGGTTCCGTAAAGCATATTGCGGAAAATCTCTGTTGTCATCACCACGACTCCAGCATCGCGGTTAATGGAAACATCCCCTGTTAGCAGCCCCACTTGTTCCGACCCAAATTGTTCTTGAAAATCGCGCAATTTCTGATTAGAGAGGGCTTTTAAGGGGGTGGTATAAAAGACTCGTTTTCCTTTGGCAAGGGCGCGATGGATGGCGTATTCTCCCACTAAGGTTTTACCTGAACCGGTGGGAACGGAGACGACAACTGACTTGTCTTGTTCTAAAGCGGCGATTGCGCGAACTTGAAAGTTATCTAATTCAAAAGGAAAGAGGTTATTTAAATCTAATGTGGACTGGATAGGGAAAACACTCACGCTAGCTCTACAAATGACGATAGGGTTTGTTACTCCTAGGGTAACAGCGAACTCTCAGATCATGCTCGGAAACCATTGTGCCTAATTCTAGCGTTTTAAAAATAATGATTATCGTGAACTCACCAACCGTCAGGGCTTCAATATAATAGTCGAGGTAAATTGTTCTCGAACAGATAAGTTTTGAATAAAGATGGAAATTGGTAAACTTCGCGCTATGGTAGAACGGGCTATTATTGATGGGCAACTTTCTCGCCGTGAACGAGATGAAATTATGGACGCGATTTATGCTAAGAAAACAATCACACGGGAGGAATGTCAATTGATGCGTACATTGCAACAGAAAATATGGACAGCAGAGATCAAACTTGTGCAGTAACCCAACTTTTAAAGCAGGTACGGCTTTTAGATCCCGTATCAAAAACTGACCAAATTGCTGATGTTCTAATTGAACAGGGACAAATTAAGCGGATTCATTCTCAAATTACTGATTATCCCGCCTCAATACCCGTTAAAGAGGCGCAGGGACTAATTTTTGCCCCTGGGCTAGTGGATCTCTATAGCCATAGTGGGGAACCAGGCAATGAAGAACGGGAAACCCTCGCATCTCTCGGACAAGCGGCGTTAGCGGGAGGATTTACGCGGGTGGGGATTCTTCCTGATACCCAGCCCCCATTAGATAGTCTCGCCAGTTTGCGCTGGCTACAAAATATCACGTCTCCTGAAGCCCCACAGTTTTATTGGTGGGGTTATTTAACGCAAGGGGGGAAAGGCGAGATGATGACA
>CAZTXK010000082.1:0-6262 GCA_964617275.1 uncultured Dactylococcopsis sp.
ATCATTAACCCTGCAATTAATAAGGTGACAGGAAATTCCACAGGGCTTGCGACCGCTAAAAAGGGTAAAGGAACCGTCAGAGCAAGATAAAGCAGCGTTAAAGTGATCCGAATAATGGGGGAAATGCCAAAATTTAAAGAAGATGCGAGAGCCGTCATAAAAAACAGAAAAATAGAAATGACAATTCTAGGCTAGCAAAGCATTAAATATTATGAAGAAAAAAACACCTAGTTTCTCCTTAAAAGTTAACATTTTTTTTAGATTACCTGAAACTCCCTCTAAGACTAGATTTTTTGACTCAAAAAACTTAAAATCATCTTCAAAAAAAGAAAACTCAGATTAATGACTTGCTGAAGTCAAAAGTTTTTGCTAATATTGACTGTGAGAGCAAAGATCGGTGACAACGTTAGTTTCAGTATTGATAGTTTTTTTTCAGCTTCGTATTGGCGGACTTTCTCCGAAACCTTGACTCACTACACAATTTCCTGACTGAGGAGAATATTCATCAATGTCAATTTATGTCGGTAACCTCGATTATTCTGTAACCCAAGATGACTTAAACGAGGTTTTTGCGGAATACGGCACAGTTAAGCGTGTGCATCTTCCTACTGATCGTGAAACTGGTCGCATGAGAGGATTTGGTTTCGTTGAAATGTCATCTGAAAGTGAAGAATCTAATGCGATTTCTGAACTTGATGGTGCAGAATGGATGGGTCGTGAATTAAAAGTTAACCCTGCACGTCCTCGTGAAAATAAAGGTGGGGGCGGCAGAAACAAACGCTTCTAAAAATTAAGTGAAGAAGTCATCCGTACTCCGCCGTAAGACGACGGACGCGGCTGACCGTTGGCCAACGCTTTTGGGGAGCTACTCATCAAGAGAAAATGCTTCCTGAAAGCGTTTTTTAAAAGTTATTAAGTCAGGAGACACAATTATGGCGAAACGTCGGAATCAAAAAAAAGAAAAAGCAGCTCGTAATCTAGCTTATGCGCGACAATTCCGTAAGAAACCTACTAATTCTTACTCAAAGGGTCGTCGCTTTTCTGGTGGCAATAATCAAAATAACAACGAGAATAACACGAACTCCAGTGCTGGAAACAACGATTAATTTTCCTTCTCGAAAAATCCAAAATTCTCAAATTTGTTTTTAAAATTGATCTAAAGTCTGCTATTAGGCTTTAGATTAATTTTTTTATGGTGGAGTTCTGTAACCTTCTTGATTTGGGTTATTTGTTATTTGTAAAGCAATGACTAATGACTAATAACATCCACCAACTCAGTTTGTATTTCCACCGACTAAATATATTAAGTTTTGTAAATTGCTAGGAGTCTAAATTAAGCAATAGAGGGGAAAATCAGGATAGGGAAACGATACAATAACTAAGATTAGATCATTACTAAACATTAACCCTGATAAAATAAATTGCTTTGGGAGGATTATTTAACATGGAAGATGCCGTAACTACCTTAATTAAAAACTATGATGTTAGCGGTCGCTATTTAGATCGAGATGCAATGGATCAGCTTCAATCCTATTTTGCATCAGGAACAGCGCGAGTGGCAGCAGCAGGAATCATTAATGCGAATGTGGCTGCCATTGTCAAAGAGTCAGGGAGACAGTTATTTGATGAACTACCCGAATTAATTCGCCCTGGGGGAAATGCTTATACCACACGGCGTTATTCTGCTTGTTTACGAGATATGGACTACTATCTCCGTTATGCGACTTATGCCATAGTTGCTGGAGATACCTATGTCTTAGATGAACGGGTATTACAGGGATTACGGGAAACTTATAATTCTTTAGGCGTTCCCATTGCTCCCACGGTTCGCGGTATTGAGATTATGAAAGGAATGGTGAAGCAAATGGTAGAAGAAGCGGGAATTACCGATACCAGTTTTATTGATCAACCCTTTGATCACATGAACCGTGAATTAAGTGAACAGGATATTTAATTAGTAGTTGGGTGAGGGGTGACAAACTTCCCCTTCACCCTTTTTTTAGCTTAGAGTTTTCCGTAAACTGGCAGGGTTGCCCCACGCACTTCTCTAGCGGCTTCTGAAGCCAGATAACAAATGGCTTCCCCTAAAGATTCGGGTTTAACCCATTGATCGGCTTGATCACTTCCCATTGCTTCACGATTAGTGGGCGTATCAATGATGCTGGGAAGGACACAGTTAGCGGTAATATTATCATAGTCCTTAACTTCTTCCGCGATCGCGTGGGTTAGGGCAACAACGCCAGCTTTAGAAGCACAATAGGAGGCAAGTCCGCCCATAGGTTGCACCGCCCCTTTAGAACCAACGGTAACAATGCGTCCATACCCGTGGTTCATCATTGACCGTAGGCTATGCTTACAGACAAGAAAAGTAGTATCAAGGTTGAGTTGAAAGTCTTTTTTCCAGTCTTCATAGTTGTAATCGATGAGTTGTCCCATAGAAAAACCACCGACAAGGTGAATTAAGACATCCACGCGCCCCATATCTTCAATGAGTTGAGAAATAGCATTCTCATTGCTTAAGTCAACGCTGACAAAGCGGATATTCTCAAATTCACTGGGGGATAATTTTTGCTTAAGACGTTCGACAGCCTCTTCACTGCGATAGGGAATGGTTACCTTTGCACCGCGCTTGACGACTGCTGGGGTTACGCCTAAGCCTAAACCTCCAGTTCCACCAGTGAGAAGAACTTGTTTACCTTCCATATATGTTTTAATCCTTGATTGGGCCTTCTTTAAGTTATCGTTTTTGCTGCTAAGTATGCCATTTTTTCGATGAATTATTGAGAAAGATATTCAAAACTGTTTATAATAGGTTAGAACTATCTCAGTAGCTCTCGCTACGTCGCACTTGAAACAAGGATTTATATAAATTAATTTAAGCGATCATGACACAACCTCCCATTCTCCAGATAGATAAGGTGACGAAACAATATAATCGAGAAGAGAATCCTGCGGTGCATGAGGTTAGTCTGAGTTTAGCCCCAGGGGAGTTATTAGGCTTATTGGGGCCGTCTGGGTGTGGGAAAACAACATTATTGCGATTGATTGCTGGTTTTGAACAACCCGAAGCTGGAACAATTACGATCGCGAATCAGACAGTAGCAGAGGCAACTCGTTGTCTAGCGCCAGAAAAGCGAGATGTTGGGATGGTATTTCAAGATTATGCCCTCTTTCCCCATTTGACGGTTGCAAAAAATATTGGTTTTGGCTTGAAGCAAACACGAGGAAAAACTGCCGCCGAAATTAAAAGCCAAATTCAAGCGGCAATTCATTTAGTCGGGTTAGAAGGATTAGAAAATCGTTATCCTCACCAGTTGTCGGGAGGTCAACAACAACGAGTCGCTTTAGCGCGAGCTTTAGCCCCTCGTCCCAATTTAGTTTTATTAGATGAGCCTCTGAGTAATTTGGATGTGCAGGTGCGGTTGCGTTTACGCACAGAGTTACGAGATATCTTAAAAGCAGCAGGAATTGCCGCGGTTTTTGTGACTCATGATCAAGAAGAAGCCTTATCTATTTCTAATTCTGTGGCGGTCATGCAAGGGGGACATTTAGAACAGCAGGATACCCCTGAACAAGTTTATAATCATCCCGCTTCACGGTTTGTTGCTGAGTTTGTGACTCAAGGGAATTTTCTCCATGCGAGCCGTAAGAATACAGGATGGGAAACCGAAATGGGAACGTTTGGGTTAGATGTTGTGCAGGTGTCTAATCACGTAACTGGAAACTGTGGCGATTTAATGATTCGTCAAGAGGATGTGACCTTGGTTCGGGATGATAACTCTCAGATTGTTATTTATGATCGAGAATTTTTAGGACGAGAAAACCGCTATCGGTTGCAACTTCCTTCGGGAAAAGAGCTAAAAGTTCATAGTTCTCAGAAAACTTTGTTAGCTCCAAACACACCGGTTCGAGTCAGTTTTAATGAGGCTATGTTACATTTGTTTCCATGTCAGGGTTCGGAAGATCAACCATTCAATGCTAAAGAACCACAAGCAATTCAACGTTAATCGTTTATCCGAGCAAGATAGTTTTTGGATTTCTTTTGCGCCGCTTTCTCTCGAAGAAGTGTATGCGCTGGCGGATGATAGTGCCAATGGCGCGATCGCGCTCATGAGTGGGACAGTACGCGAACAAACCGCAGGTAAACCCGTGGCTTATCTGGACTATCAGGCTTATGAACCCATGGCGATCGCGCTGTTTAAGCAAATTGCCCAACAAGTTCGAGAACAATGGTCACCGGTAAATCGAGTGGTCATTCATCATCGCATTGGACGCTTAAAAATTGGCGAAATTAGTGTCTTAGTCGCCGTGGGCTGTCCGCATCGCAGTGAAGCCTTTGCGGCTTGTCAGTACGCGATCGACACCCTCAAGCATAACGCCCCGATTTGGAAAAAGGAAGCCAATTTTAACCCTGACGGTAGCATAGAAGCCAATTGGGTGGATTGTCCTCGCTGCTAAAAAAAAATCCCCTCCCAAAATCGGAAGAGGATAGACAAATTCAATCAGTCGCTAGCTAACTAGGGTTTATGGAACTTGAGAATGCCCCAATCCATATAACCACTTTTACCAGCATTAATCCAGTGGTTTAAGCCCACCTTCATCCGATCTAAATATTCCTTAGAACATTCCGGCTGCAATTGGTCGTAATGGGCCTCTAATTCCTGTAGAACGCGGCTATAGTGGTTCACTAATTGATGAGTTTGCTCATCAAATTCGACAAATTCCCAACCGAATTCTTCCGCAAGTTGGCGATAGTAACTCACTGAGCCTAAGCTATCCAGGTGAATGCGCTCTAAAACCGGCTCTAACACGCCTTCGGGACAATTATCGGTTTGCATAGGATCGGTAAAAACAAAATCCCCACCTGATTTGAGGGTGCGATCCACTTCTTCAAACACTTTACGACGGTTGCCGCTATGGAGAATGGAATCTTGCGACCACATGACATCGTAAGTGTTGTTTTCAAAGGGTAAATCTTCAAACGTCCCGTCAAAGACGCGAATTTTATCTGCTAACCCCTGTTCTTGGTTTTTCTGGCGATTGCGCTCGTTTTGTACCAAACTAATATTCAAGCAATCAACGACAAAACCGTGATGCTTTGCCATATAACGAGCGGAGCCACCATAACCTGCTCCAAGGTCAAGTACCTTAGTTCCTGCCGGCCAGTTGCTAATTTTACTGCAAATGCGAGCAACAGTCCGCACACTGGCATCATAAATGGGTTCATCAGGTGTATTATAAATCCCGATGTGGAGGTCTTCTCCTCCCCAAATCCGAAAATAAAAGCCGTCAGCACTATTACTATCGTAGTAGTCTTGTGCTTGTTGAGCGACTGCGTCTGCTTTAGTCATGAAATGTTAACCTCTAAACGTTCTTCAGCTACAAGTAATCCTTAAACTACGGATTTTTGTTTATTCGACATATTGCTTTTTAGCAACATGAATAAAGAAGTCAGGATCATGTTGATGATAGGTCTCTTGGAAGTCTCCATAGGTGGTTACATCTTGGAAACCAACTTCATGTAAGAGGCGACGAACATAATCTTTGCGTAAGGGGAACATATTGAGGTGATAAACTGACTCATCAGGGAATTGATAACGGAAACGAGCTAACCCATCATCAACATACTCAGGTTCAGCTTGCACATTATCGCCACAATAGTAATAAGTATGCTTGCTCTTGAAGCCTTCATCAAGAATCAGGTCGTAGTTCCGTTGGTCTAAAATTAAAATTCCGTCATGCTTTAAGACGGAATAGAATTCAGCAAGGGTTTTACGACGATCTCTTTCCGAAAACAGGTGAGTGAAGGAGTTGCCTAAACAAACAACGGCATCAAATCTTTCGTTGACATCTTTGGTTAACCAACGCCAGTCAGCATGGACAGTGTGTAGGATTTGATCTTTGCGGGTGGCGTTTTCAAAAGCCTTAACGAGCATCTCGACGCTGCCATCAGCGCTTGCTACGTTAAAACCCGCCTCAATGAGACGGATAGAGTGGAAACCTGTTCCAGTAGCCGCATCAAGGACACGTTCTGCCCCATGTTCTCTGAGAGTGTTGATGAAAAACTCTCCCTCACTGCTAGAACGGGCGTGCCAGTTAATTAGTTCATCCCATTTTTCAACAAACCCTTCCACGTATTCGTTTTGATAATGGTCGCTATCACGGACTTCAATGGGATTATCGCCGTAATCTTGGACTTTTTTTTCTTGAATAGCCATAATTGATTTTTCTCGCGATATACTTTTTTGATTGAGTTTAACCA
>CAZTXK010000082.1:6362-8121 GCA_964617275.1 uncultured Dactylococcopsis sp.
TCATCCTAACCCTACCTTGAGAAGGTTGGGATTTGACATTATTGGGGAGTCTTGATTGATTTTTTTACTGAGAAATAAGTTGTGTTTCACGTTTGACAAGGCTTTAGGTTTTTTTCATCTTTAGGATTAGGAAGGAGCTAGGTTAATTGACAAGAGTTCCCCAATGTATAAACGTCATTTTACAATTTGGCTAAATTAATAGCCTCTTATATTGAATCGTTTATTGGCGTTTCTGTCTAGGGGGCAAGGTAAAAACTTCAAATCAATCAAATTTAAACTTCTAATATCTATCTAAAGAAAGATGACATTAAAGAAGAGAGGAAATTGCCACTGATACGTTCGGTTTTACCGCTACGGTTAGAAGTAACAAAATCGTTATGATTAGGTCTAGTAGCTAGGAATTAGAGAAAAGGGGGCAAGTGGTGAAAACTCAGCAGTTGCCAGCGTTAAGCAAAATTATTGGGATAGACAAGTCTTCTATGCCAAGAAAACGCGATCGCTGGAAAGGATGGCGAGAATGGTATGGCGCGATCGCGGCTCTGCAAGAATTAGTTGCACCGATCGCGCAGGGATTAATTTTCTCTAGCCCAGCACCTGTCACCTCACAAGTCAACCACAATTTAACGACGGTTGTTTTTACCCCACATCACATTTCTCAAAATGGTAAAACCTTATCGCGGCTAACCCTAGCCCCAGGGCATCAGTCTTCCCAAAGCAGTTATTCACAAGTACAAGAGATTTCTCTTTCTGCTGATGACTCACTAAAAAATGAGCAATTCTGCTTGCTTTTTACCCCACAATTTTCTCTATTAATGGTGTTAACTGTAACCGCAGAGGGAGATTCTTCCTTTGATTTTTCCTTTGATCCGGAAGTGACACAAAAGGCTTGGCTAACACTGCGATCGCGCTTACAGAGTCATTCTCCTGAACAATTAGTCACCATTGAGCAACAACGAGAACAATTCCCCATTTGTTCACCCGACTATCGAACCGTGACTGACTTTAGCCGTCAGTTGCTCAATTATCTTCCTAGCAATGAAGAGTTACAGAAAGAAACCTCCTCAGATGTTGAACTGCTACAAGCCCTCACCCACGAAGTTAGAACGCCCTTAACCACCATTAGGATGCTAACGCGATTATTACTCAAACGAAAAGATTTAGGGGCTGACGTGCGGAAACGGTTGCGAGTGATCGATCAAGAATGCACGGAACAAATTAACCGCATGGAATTAATTTTCCAAGCAACGGAATTAGAAGGGAAACAAAAATCGGAATCAAGCGTTAATTTAACCCCGATTCCTTTAGCCGATTTATTTACTAAAAGTATTCCTTATTGGAAAAAGCAAGCAAAACGGCGTAATGTTGATTTAGACATTATTCTCCCCGAGCATTTGCCCACAGTGATTACGAATCCTGAATTATTGACGCAAGTGTTGACAGGATTAATGGAAAATTTTACCGCCCGTCTTCCTAGCAATGCTAAACTTCAAGTCCAAGTAAGAACAGTGGGGAATCAAATTAAACTACAGTTATTATCTCAAAATCTTCAAGACAGTGTTACGAATAAAGGGCAAGAAAAATCGGTTGGTCAATTATTAACCTTACAGCCAGAAACAGGAAATCTTAGCCTCAATCTGAATGTAACTAAAAATCTTTTTCAAGCCCTCGGTGGAAAATTAACGGTGCGTCAGCAAGAAGAAGCGGGAGAAGTTTTAACGGTATTTCTCCCTGTGAGTATTGTTAATCGTTAGTTATTGGT
>CAZTXK010000082.1:8221-9872 GCA_964617275.1 uncultured Dactylococcopsis sp.
CGATTCCGAGATGAAATTAATTGATTAGCTAATTCACAAAAACCGTTCCCTTCCTCTCCTGTTGTAATATATTGCGGGGAATAGGTTAACTGTTGCTGATATGCTTTGATATTGGCAACACCCACAGAACGTGGAAATAATTGGGGATTAAACAAAGATTGATCATTGGGACTATCGCCAATGGTGATTACTTGTTCCGGCTTAACATGGGAAAAATATTGCTTTAAAACGGCTTGCAACCCGTTCGCTTTATCTTGTCCTTGGGGTTTAATATGACATTGAACGCTGCTATAGGTAAAGCTATATCCCTTTTGCTGACATTGCGTAGCGAGTTGGGCTAAATCAGTATTTGATAATCCTGCAACATCAAACGTCCAATCCGTAAACCGAAACGGATTATCGGTTGATTCTTGTAATTGAGGAAAATTAACACAGAGAGTCTCAAAAACTTGCGCGAGTTGCTGACGATGTTGGGAAGGTAGAGAAACCAGAATTTCAGGAGGCGTTTCCCCATTAGTATCATATAAACCGCCATTTTCCGCGATCGCGCCGGCAATGGGTAAATAATAACGCAACGCATTCACCCAACCCGCAGAACGCCCTGTCACAATAATGACAGAGATTCCTTGCTGTTGTAGCTGTAATAAGGAGTCAAGGAGATTCGCTGTTAAAAGGCTGTTGACTGTAAGTGTGCCATCAAAATCCGTTGCAATCACTTTCACAGCTTGGCAGGTTTCCCGAGACATTTTCTTGATAGATATCATTTTTATATATGATTAAAATTAATTGCGCTAATGATATAAAGTTTTGCAACCAAACTTGCAAAATTATTGGAAAATAGATCAAAAGAGGGAATAGAAACAACCCTGGGTATAAAAAGAATCCTTAAACGTTATACCATGAAATCGTTTCTGCAATTGCCGACAACCCAAACCTAAAACCCATGACTGGAAAAGTAATCAACGGTGGTGCAACTGGCTTTTTAGTTCTCATTATCCCGATCGCGCTAACTGCCGTGGTAGTTGCAACGGCTTGGCCGGTGTTGCTTGCACTGCTTCTAATTATTATCATTTGGCAAAGTGTTCAACAATGGCAATGGCAACGCTTTGTTAAGCAAGTTAATCCCACCTTTAATCAGCTAATTCAAGAAAACAACGGGTGTCTTACCCCTGTTGATTTAGCGATGAAAGCCAATATTGAGGGCAATCAAGCCAAAAAATTCTTAGAATATAAAGCCACGGAGTTTAGTGCTAAAAGCCGAGAAATCCCCAATCAAGGACGGGTTTACTACTTCCTCACAGCAAGTGCTGTGCAAAACTTTTTTGAAGAACCTGAATCTTTAGAAGAAGTTGAGGAGGAAGAAGAAACCCCAGTCACCAGCACTTCTTCGGCGCAACAGGCGCGAGAAACCAATCCCATTCCTTCTCCGACGGAAGCGCAAACGGCTACCCTAACCCAACAGGAAGAGGATACGTCTTCCTTAATTCAAGCGGAAATGGCTCGTCGCTTAAATGTTCACTCTAGCACGGTCGGGCGACGAAAATCAGACCCTGATTTTTCGGAATGGACTCGTCAGCGCGATCCCGAAAATATCTCATGGCAATATTCTCCTGAGACCAATTTATTTTATCCTTTGGAAGAGTAGTGTTAA
>CAZTXK010000083.1:0-3633 GCA_964617275.1 uncultured Dactylococcopsis sp.
GGAATGCCTGCGATTTCTGATCCCGGTTATGATTTAGTTAAATCCTGTGTGGAAGCCAATATTGCTGTTATTCCCATTCCTGGGGTGACGGCTTCGATTACGGCTTTAGCTGTTTCAGGATTACCCACCAATCGGTTTATTTTTGAGGGATTTTTACCTGTAAAAGGAAAAGTAAGAGAGGAACGATTAAATGTCCTTCAATTAGAAACTCGGACAATTATTCTTTATGAATCTCCTCATAAGTTAAAGCAAACTTTGCAGGATTTAGAACAATATTTGGGGGAAGAGCGATGGTTAATGTTAGGAAGAGAGTTAACTAAACGCTATGAGGAGTTTTTACATTTATCCCTAAAAGAGGCAATTAGCTTTTATCAAAATCAAGAACCAAAAGGAGAATATACAATTGTTATATCAGGGAAAGAAAAAGCTGAAAACTTAAATTTGAGTTTTGAAGAAATTAAAACGGAATTAAAGGAATTATTAGCGCAAGGCGTTACGCGATCGCAGGCAAGTCGCCAGGTAGCAAAAATTAGTTCTTTATCGCGACAAGAAATTTACCAATTATCTATGGAGTTGGATTATTTCTAGAAACTTAACCCCCCTTGGTGATTGGGAGTTTATCCCCCCTAACCCCCTTTGAAAGGGAGAACGACGGATTGGTGTGTAGTGCTAATAATGGTATTAGATTAAAATCAAAAGAAGGAGAATTATAAGAGAAAAAATGACTTCAGAACGGGTTTATTGGCTAGCATGGTCGCAAATTTCGGGGGTGGGTGCAGTGAGGATACAAGCCTTACGGAAGCATTTTCTGAGCTTAGAAAAAGCCTGGTCTGCTAGTCAACAGGAATTAATTCAAGTTTCAGGGCTAGGAAAGCAAAGTGTTGAGCAAATTATTGAGCAGCGATCGCGCTTTTCTCCTGAGCAAATTTTAGCCGAACATCAAAAAAACAATCCCAATTTTTTAACCCCTGCTGATCCCGATTATCCGCAGTTATTATTAGAAACCCCAGCCCCGCCTGCGGTTTTATATTATCAAGGACAATTAAACGCTCAAGAAATGCAGGGAAAACACCCGTTAATTAGTATTGTCGGAACGCGATCGCCGAGTGATTATGGTAAAAAATGGACGAAAAAAATTACCACTGCTTTAGTCAAACATGGCTATACCATTGTGTCAGGATTAGCTGCCGGAATTGATAGCGAAGCCCATCGCAGTTGTCTCGAAGCAGGTGGACGTACCCTTGCTGTTTTAGGAACAGGATTAGATATTACTTACCCTTCCGAAAATCATCAACTATACCAACAAGTTAAACAGCAAGGGGCAATTTTAACAGAATATCCCAAGGGAACTAAACCCGATCGCGGCAATTTTCCCGCTCGAAATCGCATTGTTGCTGGTTTATCTCGGGCGGTGATTGTCACCGAAGCCCCCCAAAAATCAGGGGCATTAATTACCGCTAAATATGCGAATGAATTTGGACGGGATGTTTATGTTTTACCCGGATCGTTAGATAATAAAAACGCGATCGGGTGTTTAGGCTTATTAAATTCGGGAGCGAATGTGATTCTCAGCGAAAGCCATCTTTTAGAAATGCTGGGAACCATGCCCCAATTAGACTTATTTGAAGAGAAAAAACCGCCATCCCCCGAGATTCCCTCAGAATTACAAGAAATCTGGAGCGCGATCGCGCCAGAGCCGACTCCCTTTGATCTCATTGTCCAAAACGTCAATCAAGATGCCAACAGTATCTCCGCCGGACTCCTACAGCTAGAGCTTCTGGGCTTAATTTCCCAAGCACCCGGAATGCGATATCAACGACTATGAAAAATGCCTGTTAGCATAGGAGAGAACTTAAAAATCGCCAAACAGGATAAATTTCTATGTTCAAATCTTTATCTCTTACGAGTATCGCTCTATTACTCTTGTTAACCTTCTCGACTCCTGCTCTAGCAGAAAATTCTATTTCCATTGCTCAAGCCCCCCAAGCTCCTGAAACTAAAGCGGCAACTGATATTAGCGATCAAGAGTTAGAACAGTTTGCAACTGCCGTCCAAAAAGTTGAAACCATCCAAATGGAATCCAGAAATGAAGTGGGCCAAACCATTGAAGACGAAGGATTAACTCCACAGCAATTCCGAGATATTTTAGAAGCTCAACGGGATCCAGAAATGGAAAATGAGGCTTCAGAAGAAGAATTAGAACAATTTGAAAGTGCTACTGAGCAACTGGTTCAAATTCAGAGAGAAGCCCAAGTCGATATGAAAGAAGCAGTTGAAGCAACTGGGTTAGAGGTTGAACGTTTCCAAGCAATTTTCGCGGCGGTTAGAGAACAGCCAGAGTTACGACAAAAAGTGCAACAAATGATTCAAAACAACTAAATTGAGTTTACTTCTTTCTTAATGGCTTATTTTGGGGGTCGCAGATTACACCTCCCTAAACGGGAGGTGCCTGCTGCGACCGTTGGTGAATTTTCATTCGCCCCTTCCCAAAAAATTTTAAAACAATTAAGCATTTCCCCATCACAATGGACAAAGCAGAGAAATTAATCTGGACAGCGGAAAACGAACTCACTGAATATAGCACTGAAGCCCGTAAGATTGAGAAACTGCGGCGTAATTTTAGTTTTGTTGTCCCTTACCCCGAACAAAAGGAAATTCGGCGACAAATTGAAGCTGAGATGCCCAAAAACCTTTTTGCCAAACTTGTCGAAGAAAACCGTCAAACCGTTGCCCTTCCTTTCTGGGGGATTGGAGGCTTAGGCTTATTATTCGGGATTTCTTCCCAACAACCCCTCGATTTTATTGGTACACTCATCGGGTTTTACTTAGCCTATCAAATTCAAAAATGGGGCTGGAAACTGCAAGCAAAACGTCTTGTGATTAAAACGCTAGATGCGATTGAAGCGAGTGTTCAAGCAGAAAAAGCTAAGCCAGTTGGCGATTAAACGTTTTATTGATTCACTCTTAATTGCTCATTAAGATCATCAATTTCAAAGTATTGATAGAATTTCTCGGTCACTTCTAACCAGTAGGAACGCCCTTCTCGTCGTTTTTTTACTAATTCTAACTCTACTAATTCTTGGACTTGTTGATAAGCACTGCTTCCTCGTAATTCAATAAGATCAGTTTGTCGAATCGGGGTTTTAAGCGCGATCGCGGCAAGCGTTCTTAACGCCCCCACTCCCAGTTCTGCTGGTACTAACTCTTGTAAGATATTCTGATAAGTCGAGCGCAATTGTAGGCTATAGCCATTCGGCGTTTCCACCACTTCTAAAGCGCTATCGCGATGGGCATAGTCAGACATTAATTCTAAAATTGCATCTTCTACGGTAGCGCGATCGCGCTGGGCATACTCACTTAAGTCTTTTAAGGAAAGGGGTTGAGCTTTTAAATATAAAATGGCTTCAATTTTGGTTGCTAAACGAGGCTCATTCATGCATTAATTCTTTGTAATTTCTATAAGTCTTTTAATGGCTTCCAACCCGGTTGCCATAAATCTTGATCTTTTAACTGTTGAGCATTAATCCAAAATCTCACCTTAGCATCACAAGAAGCCACCATTTCTGCGAATACCCATTTTCCCTCATTTTTTCGATTCACTACTTCAAAATGTCGCCATCCCCAAGTTTTTTG
>CAZTXK010000083.1:3733-9811 GCA_964617275.1 uncultured Dactylococcopsis sp.
TTTTCTTCCCATTGACTATTACTTAAATCTAGAGTAGTCATTTGTCCTTCAAATTTTGAACGATCAACGTATTGATGAAAGGCTTCAATATCTTCTCGATTCCTTAGAATATATTGACGTAGTTCATTGAGAGTCATTTCATCATACTTCATTTTTGTCATGGCTCATATCCTCCAGTTGCATTAATTTCAAAGTCCAAATTCTCTCCTGCGAGTACATATAAATTACCTGTACGTTCATCTAATCTAACGAGTTGTACACTTTTATATTGCCATCCTGGATAAATTCCATTAGTTAATCGATAACAAAGTCTATAAAGTGCTTGAGTCTGAGTATCTGTTGGTTGCATATCTCCTGATAACTGAATGGGAAGAGAAAGTTCAGCAAATATCTCTTCCCAATTGAGACTATTATTTCGCCAATAATTGAGCAACTTGTTTAGCAAAATACGTGAGAATTAAATCAGCGCCAGCCCGTTTCATACTGGTGAGGGTTTCCATGACAATTTTATCTTCATCAATCCAGCCTTTTTCCGCAGCTGCCTTAATCATGGCGTATTCGCCGCTGACATTATACGCAGCTACCGGTAAATTCGTATTTTGACGCACTAAATGAATCACATCCAAATAGGCTAAGGCGGGTTTCACCATCACCATATCAGCCCCTTCTTGAATGTCTAATTCAATTTCTGTCAAGGCTTCTCGGGAATTTGCCGCATCCATTTGATAAGTTTTCTTATCCCCAAATTTGGGCGCGGAATCAAGGGCATCTCGGAAGGGGCCATAATAAGCTGAGGCATACTTGGCAGAATAAGCCAGGATCCCCACATTGGTATAGCCCGCATTGTCTAAACCTTCCCGAATTGCCCCGATGCGCCCATCCATCATGTCAGAGGGGGCAACCATATCTGCCCCAGCGGCGGCTTGAGAAACTGCCATTTTTACTAACACTTCCACGGTTTCATCATTGAGAATTTCCCCTGTTTCGCTGACAATGCCATCATGTCCTTGATCAGAAAACGGATCTAGGGCAACATCGGTAATGACAACCACTTCGGGAACCGTCTCTTTAATGGCACGAATGGTACGCTGAACTAACCCATTCGGATTATAACTTTCTGTACCCGTGGCATCTTTCTTCTCTTCGGGTAGCGCCGGAAAAAGCGCGATCGCGCGAATCCCCAATTTCGCAGCTTCTTTTACCTCAGCAAGCAATAAATCAAGGGTATAGCGATAACTTCCCGGCATGGAAGGAATTTCCACTCGGGTATTTTCCCCTTCGGTTACAAAAAGAGGATAAATCAAGTCTTCCACATAGAGGTGGGCTTCCTGCACCATTTGCCGCAAGGCTGCATTGCGGCGTAAACGGCGAGGGCGACGGGGAAGAGAAAGAGATTGATTGATTTTTAAGTCTGATTTTAATGTCATAGGATTATATTAAATAATTGTCGAGTGTGAGTTTTACTACTGTTCTATTTTAGGGAACTCTTGCGTTTCAAGCTATCATTATTCATAGGCAGGAAGCTCATATATAGTGTTTAAGTTTATTATTAGAGTGTAAATTGATTAATTTCAGGAGGAAACCATGACAGAACCAACTCAATCTCCCAATACTTCTCAAAATAGCTCAATTGAAGTTAGTGAACGCACTAATTCCCTAGTGAATCAGAATATGTCTGATGCTTCCGAGTCAGTGAGAGAGGAAACCAAACAACTTATTGAGGCGATTACCCGTAAAGCTCAATCTGAATCCCAGAAAGCAGGAGAATTTGCCCAAGAAAACTACTTGGAAGCAGTGCGTAATGCTCGAACCGAGATCGAGAAATTGAATTTTGATCCCGAAAGAATTGAAGAGTCAATCCGACTTATTCAAAAAGATGCTGAAGAAAATTGGGAATCTTTAGTGAAGGAAGTGGAAGACTTTGGCAATCGCTTGAATGAAGCGGCTAACGCTGCTTGGTCAATTTTAACCGGCTCTGACAAAGATTCTGGCCCTCATTAATCTTAAACAAGCTGTTAGGGTGGGTTTAGGCTCCCACCTTACAGAGTCTCCTAGAGATTTAAACGTCCCGTGGTGATTAGCTGGTAGCCACTGACAAAACAGGCGAGTGAGCCAACAAACTGCCAGAGAGTAGTAGGTTTGAGAATGGCTCGGCTACTGACAAAGATTAAGAGAATTCCGATCGCGATCGCGGCTGCCCCTAAAAACTTCCCTTCTGTGGGCGCAAAAAAGAAGGCTAGCACTCCTCCAGTCAAAAATAGGATCGAACCCTTAGCACTCACTCCTCGCCACCAGTAAGGGGAAACCTCGGTGGTAAATTCAATATTTTGTCCAAACAGATAGATTCCGTAAATCATTAGGGCTAACCCAATGAGTTTCAGTAACACTCTCATTGTCAATTAGCCTCGGCTTGTTGTCCCTGTTGAGCAATTTCAGTTTTTAGAATCGAGAGGGCTTCCGAAAATTGGGGGTCTTTGGTTGTTCCCAAGGAAGCGCGATCGCGCCGTAACGCCTCTTGCTTGTCTTCATCAATTTCAGACACCACATCAGGAGCAATCCCCTTATCATTAATATCACGACCATCAGGCGTTAAATATTTGGCAATAGTTACGGCTAATCCTGAACCATCCCCTAAACCGCGCACTGATTGCACTAGCCCTTTACCAAAGGTTTGTGTTCCCACAATCATCGCTCGATTATGATCTTGAAGAGCCCCCGCAAGGATCTCACTGGCGCTCGCCGAGCCGCCATCCACTAAAACCACTAAAGGTTTATCGGTTAAGGCTTCCCCTCGTGTCGTTTGTTCATCGACTTTTCCCTGACGATTGACTGTCGAAACAATTTTTTTCCCTTCATCGAGCCACATCCGAGAAATTTCAACACTTGCTTGTAACAATCCCCCAGGATTTGACCGTAAATCTAAAACATACCCTGAAACCTCTTTTTCTTGGAAGTTCTTAATTGCCGTGCGCATTTCCCCAGCCGCATTAGAGTTAAATTGATTCAGACGAATATATCCCACCTTGCCAACCGAAGTTTCCTGCAACCGAGTTTTGACAGGATGAACTTCAATTTCAGCGCGAGTAATCTCATAGTCTAATTCTTTCTCACCCCGTTGAATGGTTAAGGTGACTTGGGTATCAGGTTCACCGCGAATGAGATTCACTGCCTCATTTAAGTCCATGCCCTTAGTGCTTTGACCATTAATGGCTGTAATCAAATCTTGCGAAATAATCCCAGCCTCAAAAGCAGGACTATCTTCAATGGGAGAAATGACCCGAATATAATCAGTTTCTTCATCTAAAGCAATTTGAATCCCCACCCCTGTTAATTCCCCAGAGGTATCAATTTGTAAATTCTCAAACTCTTCGGGGTTCATGAAGCGCGTATAAGGATCATCTAGCTCTTTGAGCATTTCATTAATCGCGTCATAAGCCTCTTGCTTATTGTCATAAGAGCGATCTAAATATTCCTCCCGAACAGCTCGCCAATCCACCTGATTAAACGTTGCATCGACATATTGTTGATTCACAATCTGCCAAACTTCATCCACCAATTCCTTAGGGCTTTCTTGGAAAAAAGCCTGACTCTGGGAAAGATGAAGCCCAGTACCCGTAACAGCAACCGTGGTTAGCATAGCAGCGGTTGCACCAAGAACCAATCCGCGTTTAGTGGTAATCATAATAATTCCAAAACAATAGTAGAGAATATCATTGTGAGGTCGGGTAAGGAAGGAACATCGCTGTTCCTTCCTCCCCTAAGAACCGTGCGTGCAATTTTCACCGCACACGGCTCAAGCAAACACGGGCTACCCGTGGTGAGTTGCTTTATGGCATTCACGATGGAGTATCTCCAGATTAGATATTTTATCGCTTCCGCCATCTTTTTGAGGAACGATGTGGTGAACATCGTAAGGTTCGCCATTAAATAGTGATTCGCCACAGTGACGGCACTTATGATTTTGTTTCTTGGCTAGCTTTTGGTTCCTCTTATTTAGTTTGGTAGCTTCAGACTGTTCTTTCTTTTCAAAGTGTTCTTGAACTATTGGGTCGGAGTTATCGGGAGAATAATCGTATGGTACTGCATGATGGTATTCTATGTTTGACTCTGAGAACTGAACAATATAAGCTCCTGTGTCCATACTACCAAAGTACCATTTTCTGTTAGGTCGATTAGGGTTGAATCTCCCGAAGTAGCGATTTTTTCGCCAATTTTCGCTTTTAGTGGGGTGTTGTCGTTTTGTGAACCGACGTTCTCTTTTATGTAGATACATATCAAGTTCACTAAACACCTTCGTACTGCTGACTTTCTTCCAATAGTTGGCTTTTCCCCTGATAATAGGGTTAAGTTTTCGTATTATCCAGTCTGTTGGTTTGCCTATCCCTTTAAGCCATATCTCTCTGAATTGTTGTTTAGCCTCCTTGATTTTCTCTTTACTATTGTTACATTTAACTCCCTGCTTTCCACCCCTCCGTTACCAGAGAGGCAGTTGGGAGCGGGAATACCCCTGCACACGCTTGGTAGAGACTTTCTGAGGGTCTCACTCTCGAAATGCGACTTCGTGTCGCACGGGGTTATGCCTACACTAGCACAGCTCCTTATTGATCAAGCCGAGCCAAATTTCGCAAAGTATCCATTCATGCGATAACTTAAATATAAAAATCGCCAAAGATTATATTGAGGAAATCAGATGAATTCTACCTATGCTCCTCCTGATATTCGAGAACGGCGAGTCGCTCTCAAACGCCAACGACAACTCAAAATTCTTCAGTCTTTTTGGCGAACCATTCTGGTAGCAACCTTTACTAGCGGATTAGCTTGGGCTAGTTTACTGCCACAGTGGGGGTTGCGAGAACCAGAAGCACTCGTGATCCAAGGGAATGAATATTTGAGTCGTGAAGCCATCCATGAACTTTTAGCAGAAGCTACCTCTGAACCTGTTATTACGCTTGCTCCCGATAAGATTAAAACGATCTTAGAACAGCAATCCCCGATTGCTCAAGTCAAGGTGGCTCGGGAGCTTTACCCTTCTCGGATCACCGTTGCTGTTGAAGAGTCTCCCCCTGTTGCTAAAACAATCCCCCATCCTGCCACCGTTAATCCCCTTGGAAAGGGCTATATTGATGCGACAGGAAAATGGATGTCGCAAGAAAAATATCAATCCTCCGAAAATTTCCCTTCCAGTGTTATCAACGTAATTGGTTATCGACCTCATTATCGCTTACAATGGGCGCAAATTTACCCAAAATTACAAGCAATGTCCCTTGATGTGCACACTGTCAACTGGCAAAATCCAGCAAATCTAATTCTGGAAACTGAGTTGGGAACGGTTCACCTCGGTGGCAATATTGAGGATCTTCCCCAGCAACTGGAAACCTTAAGCCAACTGAAAAATCTTCCTCAAGAAGTGCCGAGGCATCAAATGCGTCAGATCAATCTCAAGAACCCCAACTTAATTTTAGTGGAGTTAGTGCCAAAGAAATAATTGATTATCTAGAAGGAATGATAGATAATTTTTAGTGGTAGGCTATTGCACTTAAATTAAGCAATTATTGAAGTTATACTTACTCTAAATTAGTAGCAATTGTTTCCGAAACCATCAATTTATTTTTTATTGTCTAATGCTCTCCTGCCAGCACTGCTTAAATTAAATCTTTTCAATGTCGAAAACCTAATGTCTCCAAATTATCAAATTCAAAGACTCCCGTTAAAACTCTTGGGAGTTTATAACGGGAGATTGATAGCTCCAACGCTATCCTAAATAGTTGAATAGCGCATTGAGCCCAATTCTGGCACGGACGTACAAATACTTCTCCAGTTTGTACCTCTCTAAAACTGGTTGGACAGTTGCTGCCTCGGGCAGGATCATCTTGAATTGGGTGCGCGAGGAGACTTACTACTCAGACTTGAGGGTTATACCTATTATGTACCGAGTTCCCGTTCTATCAAAAGAAGGAAAACCGCTAATGCCCACTAAGCCTAGTCGGGCGCGACGGTGGCTAAAAGAAGGTAAAGCGGTCATTTACAAAAACGACTTACAACAGTTCGCCATCCAGCTAACTGTTAGCTCGGGTGAGG
>CAZTXK010000084.1:0-5394 GCA_964617275.1 uncultured Dactylococcopsis sp.
CCTTTGAAAGGGGGGAAAAGAGAAAAAACAACGAATAACAACCTTAACCAATCAGCGTGTAACAATAGTTTTCAGAAATGGTATTAGTTAAGTGATTTTCCAGCAGCTTTCCAACCTTCAACACTGCCGGGATATCCCGTAACATTATCATAGCCTAAAAGACGCAAGGCTTCTAAGCCAATGGCGGTGCGATAACCAACAGAACAATATAGAATAACGGGTCGATCTTTGGCAATTTTATCTTGCTTTTTCACTAAGTCTCGCAGGGGAATATTAATCGCATTCAAGATATGTCCTCTTACATATTCTAAAGGTTCACGAACATCAATCAGTTGAGCGTTTTCTTTTTCAACCAGTCTTTCAATTTCATCAGCTTCTTTTACGGTATAATATCCGCCGGGAATGTCAGTGAGAAATTGATCAACGACTTCTTCTATTTCTTCTGAAGAAAGAGTAGCACTTAAAGCCATATTGGAATAAGAATAATTCGGGATTAGAGAATTAGCTCCTCCCATCCAAAGGAAAAAGCTCAGACAGATTGTTAGGAATGTTTTCCACATTTTATTACTCCTTAATTTTTAATTTCTTTTAGCGTTTTTGGGCAACTTCTTTCCATTCTTGAACGGATAAAGGAGAAACTGGCATTTCCAGATTATCTTCGTCTGTTGTTGGTATAGAAAAGACGACTTCTAAAGCATTGGGTAACTCAGAAATAATCTCTTCAAAATTATATTGACCAATGTTACCAGCAGGAGATTTATCGACGAACGCTTTTTCGGAAATATCTTCAGCCTCAAACGTTTCTCCCGTGGGTAGCTTAACAGTTAGCGGTTGGGGATGATCAATTTCAGTTTTTCCGGGAAACCCTGAAAGCCGAATGGTAAATGGTTCTTTTCCGTCTGAGGTAATGCGCTGAAACGCGATCGCCTGCCAAGTCTGATTATAACGATCAAATAGTTTCTGTCGCGATTGATAAACGACTTGATTTTCTCCTTCTTCTATGGTGCGAATTTCAGCATGGACAGGGTTCGGAATCATACTACTGACTCCTAAAATTAAGGCAATCACAGTTAGCCCTAATATTATTTTACGGAATGTTTGATTAATCATTTTCACCTCCTTTTAATTTAATGCGGCTTGAATTTGTGCTTTTACTTCCGGAACAACAACCCGATACATTCCCCGTAAATCTCCCACAGAAAAATCATAGGCTTTATCTTCGGGATAACGTTGTTTAACAAATTCGGGGCGTTCTGATTTGAGGCCATGACATTTTAAGCAAGTAGCTTCGACATTAATACGGCGATAATAATGGGTTTCTTGATCAGCCGTTTCCCAAAAGCCAAATAAGTCTGGATTATTGGCAAATTTTTCTAGGGCAGTTGCTTCTCTGGCAGTGGGGGCATGATCCTGATTCCGATATTTTTCAGCGACTTGTTTCACCTCCCAAGGGTTTTCTTGGCTGAGTTGTTTAGCTCGCATTCCCACGGGTTTACAGACTTGCTTAAAGGTTTCTAGGGTGGGCGTTTCCTCTGTTCCTTCAAGAGTGCCGGCGAGGCTAGAACGCATGGCATCTAAAGATTCAATTTCTTGCACAATTTCGCCTAATTGTTCTGGTTGTGGTTGAGCTTTTGCTTCCTTAAGGGGAAGGAAAAACAGGCTAAAAGCTAACAAGAATAAAAGGATTATTTTTGATAAGAATTTAGGCATTTTGATTTCTCCTTAATTGACGCTTACCGAGACACCCTCTTTAATATCAGAAGAGGGATTGACAATAATTGTGTCTTCTGGGTTTAGTCCAGAATGAACTTGGACTTGGTCGGCTTTTTCACTCCCGAGGGTGACAGTGGTAAATTGGGCTTGGTTATCCACAACCCGATAAACCCCTGTTAACCCTAATTGTTCAACCACTGAAGATTGAGGAACCATTAATCCTCCTGTTTCTTGGGTGGATAGGGCAAGACGACCGAACATTCCAGGGATGACTTGCTTATCTGGGGGGAGGCTAATTTTGGCAGTAAAGCTACGGGAACCGGGATCGGCACTGGGAACAATTTGTTTGACTTTACCTTCGATTTCTCGCCCAATTGAACCGATTTCAATGGGGATGGTTTCCCCGACAGAAATTTGTCTTAATAGGGATTCGGGAATGGAGACTCGAAATTCTAAGTCATCGACGGTTTCTAGGGTGATAATGGGTTGCCCTTGCCCTGCCATTTCCCCTGCTTGGGCGTGTTCTTGGGTAACAACGCCATTAAAGGGGGCTTTGATTTCTCCGTAGTCTAAATTGGCAAAGTTTTGTTGGAGACTGGCTGAGGCTTGTTCCACTCTGGCTTGAGATTGCTCAATGTTACTTTGGGCTTGTTCCATCTGCGATCGCGCTTGTTCCACTTGACTCTTAGCCTGTTCTATATTTGCCTGAATTTGGTCAATTCGGGCTTGGGCGGTGGCTAAACGAGTATTAGCTTCATCAAGGCGAGATTCACTCACTGCGCCGTTTTCATACAGCATTTTCATCCGTCTTTGATGCAGTTGGGCATCGGCTAATTGGGCTTCGGCTTCTCGCAGTCGCCCTTGGGCTTCCTGCACCCTAGCTTCGGCTTGATTTTTCTGGGATTGAGCGCTGATATAAGCCGATCGCGCGGCATTAACTGAGGCTTCCGCTTGGCTAATATTGGCTTGGGCTTGATTCGTTTGGGCTTGCAGATCGCGGCTGTCAATTCGGGCGATAAGATCCCCTTTAGAAACGCGATCGCCTTCTTCAACTAATAGTTCTTGAATCGCACCCGGAACCCGAGTGCTGAGAGTGCTGGATTGATTGGCTTCCACGGTTCCGGTTAAAACGCGATCGCGCTGTGTAATCTCTTTCCCGACGGTGACTGTTTCCACCGAGACAGTAGCTGTCTCTTCTTCCTCTTGGGCTTGTGAAGAGACTTGTAGAGAGTTCCAGATTTCACTAATTCCCCAAATTCCGCCCCCAGTCAGGAGAATCATTAAACCAGTTGCCCCAATTAAGCCTTTTTTCGGAAAGCTATGAATCCTTGCTGTCATCATTTTGATCACCTCTTAGTTACTGATTGGTAACGCGATCGCACAAGTTAAGTAATTCTTGATCGATCACGCGATAATAGCGACAAGTTCCCACTCGCCGACAAGCGACAACTCCCTCCACCCGCAACAGTTGCAATTGCTTGGAAACATTTGCCTGATGCAATCCTGTCCGTTCACAAATCTCACTTACTTTCAACTCCTGATTACAAATGGCTTCTAAAATCCGTAATCGCGTTGGTTCACTGAGCAACTTAAAGCGATTGGCGAGAAAATCATATCGATCAACGGTCACAATAATTTGGTTCATCTGTTATTTTTCTACAGTAGTTAAAGATTTTGATTGATCGGTACTTGGCGCGATCGGAGTCACTAAAGATAACCCCAAGAAAAACATAGCTAGCCGTTCAAACCAAGGAATAGCGGTTCCCCAGCGCATTTTCATCAAGAAATACCACTCAAAAGCATGTTTCACCCAATTTACCCAAACCCCTCTCAAGGCAGTCGCATGACGACGATTCCCCACACTGGGATCAGGCACAACGGGGGCAGCAATAAAAAGAATCCCGGTATTGCCAAAATCTGCCATACAAATTGCCTCTAAACTGGGCTTAACAGGATTCGATTGGATTTCTCCCAACTCCCGAGCAATGTTATGCGCCACCGCCATCGCCATAGATTCCGTCATTTGACCGGTTTTTGGCGCACCAAGGGGAACTTCTGTTTTTTCTGGAGGGGCTAATTGAGTCACCACGCCCGCACTATAAATCGAGGGATAGTCGGGATGTTGATAGGTATTTAAAACAGGCAAAAATCCCTTTTCATCGGTTAATCCCGGCACATCTTTTAAGAATTGCGCTCCTCGGAAAGGCGGTAAAAACATGGCATATTGAAACGGAAACTCTTGCCCATCAGCTAATTTGACATGATCTGATTGAATCTCAGTAATGGCAGCGTTTTCTACCCAATCAATATCTCGTTCCCGCATTAATTCCGTTACTAATTTGCCAGAATTTGCCATCCCCCCAATGCCAAGATGTCCTAAATAGGGTTCTGGACTAATAAAGGTAATGGGGGCGCGATCGCGCTTTCCTTGATTCCTCAGAACATAATCGGCTAACAGCGCCACTTCATACGCCGGCCCCATGCAACTTGCCCCCGGAACTGCCCCCACCAAAATTGGCCCCGGGTTTTCCAGAAATTCATTCCACGCCTCTCTTGCCATCTCCGCATGATGAGCATTACACACTGATTGCGTATAACCTTCTTCTGGCCCCAATCCCGGCATCAAGTTATAAGCCAGAGAAGCCCCCGTAGCAATCACGAGATAATCATACTCCCAAGTTTTGTCTTCTTCCACCGTCACTCGTTTTTCCTCAGGATCAAGCGCGGTTACTCTACCGTGTTGCCAATGGATTCCCTGTTTTTGTAATAACGGTTCAAGGGGAAGTTGTACTTGATCTAAGCGTCTCAAACCAAAGGTAACCCAAGGCAAGGAGGGGATAAAGGTAAAGGTGGATTCGTCAGAGATTAAGGTGATTTCATGGTTGCCCTCTAAAAGGTGTTTCAGTTCGTAGGCGACAGAAAGTCCCCCAAATCCACCGCCAATGATTGCAATATGTGCCATGGTTTTATAAATCCATTTTAATACTACTATGTATTTATATAATTATGATAACAGATTGATTTGATAATTTGACTAAATTACTTATTAGTTATATAGTAGTAAGTAAAGCAACAAAGGAGGAAAAATCTGATGCCTCAAAACGTGGGTTTACTGGATCGAACTTTGCGCTTAGGTCTTGCAGGAATCTTATTATATCTAGGTTTGAATGCTTATAGTGGCACTAGCACAGGAATCATCTTAGATATAGCAGCAACGATTCCAGCATTGACAGCCCTTTTTGGCACTTGCCCTCTATACAGTATTTTGGGCTTAAAAACCTGTCGCTCACAATAAATAACAACCTTACCGAGGAGATCTATGGTTACAGCAACTTCACAGCCAACCATTCAGCAAATATCACCTAAACAATATCAAAAAATGGCTCGTCACCCGATATTAATTGATGTGCGGACAATTTTTGAATATAAGACCGGTCATGCCCCGCAAGCGGTGAACTTAAGCCTCTTTCGCCTTTCCTTAGGGATGATACCAGGCTTAAAACGGTTGTTACTGCCAAAATGGTTTCGGGAACTTCCCAAAGATCAGCCCATTGCAGTAATTTGTTTAACTTCACATCGTAGCCCGATCGCGGCGAAAAAACTTCTTCAAGCCGGATTTAGCCGTGTCTATAACATCACGGGGGGAATGATGGAATGGCAAAAACAAGGACTCCCCACCAA
>CAZTXK010000084.1:5494-9739 GCA_964617275.1 uncultured Dactylococcopsis sp.
GGAATGATGGAATGGCAAAAACAAGGACTCCCCACCAATAAGCAGTGATCAGTTACCAGTTACCAATGACCAAAGCATTTGGAGGTTAACGATGCAATTAAATCGTCGCAATCTCGATCAGCGACAAGACCATGTTTACGATACCATCATCGTTGGCGGCGGTGCTGGTGGCTTATCAGCCGGAATTTACCTACAACGATTTAATCTCTCTAGCCTAATCATTGATAAAGGAAAAGCGCGATCGTTTTGGATGCAGGAGTTACACAACTATTTGGGATTACCCCCAGATACCCCAGGAAGTGAACTTCTCAAACGCGGAAAAGATCATTATTTGTCTTTAGATGGAGACTTTCTCAACGGTTTTGTAGAAGATATCGTTGATGAAGGGGAAACCTTCGCCGTCACCACAAAAGTTGGACGCAATAACAATAGTATCTATCCAGTTTTACGCGCCAAATATGTTATCGCCGCTAGTGGCATTATCGACCAACTTCCTCCCCTAGACGATATGCAGAACGTTTATGAATATGCAGGGTATAATCTGCACGTTTGCATGGTCTGTGATGGCTACGAAATGACCGATAAAAAATGCGGCTTCTTTGCGGGAAGTGAAGCCAGCATTGAAGAAATGGTCTTTAACTTAAGCTGGTTTACCCCTTACATTACCATTTTTACCCATGGAATGTTTGAAGTTAGCCCAGAATTGCGTCAAAAGTTAAAAGATCATGGCTATCCTCTGATTGAAACTCCGATTAAACAGTTTCTTGGGGAAAACCATCAAATGACAGGTGTGGAGTTAACCGACGGTTCCGTGGTTGAGTTGGAAACGGGGTTAATTTCCATGGGATCGAAGTATTATAACGATTACTTAAAACGCTTTGATCTCGATTATCAAGGGAATAATTTAATAACAGACAAAATGGGACGCACTTCTCATCCTCGCATTTTCGCCATTGGTGACTTGAGAGTTGGTTTAAACCAAGTTGCTGTGGCTGTGGGTGATGGGGCTTTAGCCGCAACCCAGATTTGGCGCGATATCCGTAATGCAACCCCGCCTCGTCGCTGGGAAGAGAATCTGTTTATCAGTGACCAGTTACCAGTGACCAGTTACCAGTAACCAATTTCCTGTTTCCCGAAGAACCAATGATGAATGACAAAATCTTGAGTTTTAATTAACTAAATAATCATGTAGTATAGTAAAAAGGAGACAACAATGGCAGATTTATTTTCCCCTGAATGGATGCAAACCTACCAAGAAAAATGGAATGCAGAACCTGATCTCTCTGACGCTTTAGCCAAAATTAACTTTAACTCTGTGATTGGCTATGGCTTTAAAGGAGAAGATCAGCCTCGCGGTGTCTTAGTGGTTCAAAACGGCAAAGCTGTGGAAGCTGGTGCTTATGATGGACAAACCTTAAACTGGGATTTACGGGCTGATCCTGAAGATTGGGAAAAATGGTTCAAAAAGGGACTCAACATGATGGGATTAAGTAGCGCGTATATGCAAGGGAAATTAAAGTTCCTTGTCGGTGACTATGGCGCAATGATTAAAGATCCCCGCATGGTTAATCCTTTCTTGAAAAGTTTTTCGGTGATGGGAAACGTTCACGCGGCTGCAGTTGGCTAAAATAATCCTCCCTTATTTGGAAAGAGTAATCCCCCCTAACCCCCTGCGAGTTTGGGGGAATAACAAATAACGAATAACAAATAACAAATAACAAATAACAAATAACAAATAACGAATAACAAATAACAAATGACCAATGACTAATACTCCTGAACAAGAACGCCCCCTCAATATTGTTGGTCGCATTACGGCTTATTTTGTCAATTCTCAGGTGACAATTCTGGTTATTGTTGCCCTTGTGATTTTTGGCTTGGCAGCGGCGTTTTTTACCCCAAAAGAGGAAAACCCCCAGATTACGGTTCCTGGTGCGGATGTGTATTTTAATTATCGGGGTGCGCCAGCCCAAGTGGTAGAAGAAACCGTGACCGTGCAAATGGAGGGGAAAATTCGGGAATTGCCTGGGATTGAGGATATTTATTCCGTTTCCGAAACCGGTCAATCTCGGATTACTGCCCAGTTTTCTGTGGGAGAAGACTGGGAGGAGTCATTATTTCGGTTACAAAATCATCTCTTTAGTTGGCAGGATATCTTGCCAGAAGGGGTGACTTATTCGGTGCGACCCCTGATTGTGGATGATGTTCCCATTGTCACTCTCACTCTCGCTGGAGAAAATTATAGTGATAATCAGCTGCGTCGGGTGGGACAACATTTATTGCGAGAGTTACGAAAGATTCCGAATACTGGGAATTTAACGATTACTGGTGGGCAACCGCGAGTGATTCGCGTCGATCTCGATCCTGAACAATTGGCGGCGTATGGAATCTCTCCTAGCGCGATCGCGCAACAGTTACAAGCGGAAAATACCCGTTTGCAAGCTGGCGATCTCACAGTGGGAAATCGTCGGATTTTTGTGGAAGGGGGAAACCTAGTTGAAAGTGCCGACGAACTAAAAAGCATTGTCATCGCCGAAGGAGAAACGGGAAATCCCATTTACTTAGAAGATGTTGCCAGTGTCAGTGATGATTATGCCGATCGCGCTACCTACTCCCGTTTATTAAACCGTCAAGATTGGGAAGTTAGCAACCCCTATCCCGATCCCGAATTAAGGGCGGAGGAAGAATTTGAGGAACGCCCTGCGATTACCATTGGCATTGCGAAAAAAGAAGGAACCAATGCAGTAGTTGTAGCGGAAGAGATTTTTGATCGGGTAGAGGAATTAAAATCGGATCTGCCTAACGACATTGAAATCGCTGTCAGTCGCAATGATGGGAGAACCGCTGCGCGATCGGTGGGAGACCTTTATACCAGTTTATTCCAGGCGATCGCGATCGTCGTTGTCTTACTGGTTGCTTTTTTAGGGTGGCGAGATGCCTTGATTGTCGCTTTAGCGATTCCCTTAACCCTAGCAGGAACCTTATTAGTCGGTTGGATCGCCGGACAAACCATTAATCGGATTACCCTGTTTGCGCTGATTTTATCGTTAGGGATTTTAGTAGATGACGCGATCGCGGTAACCGAAAACATCCACCGCCGCTTTGAGGAAATGCCGAATCAGTCGTTTCCTCAGAAAGTACAAGCCGCCATCCTTGCTGTCGCGGAATTAGGCGTTCCCATTCTCCTCTCTACCCTTACCGTTATTCTTGCCTTTATTCCCATGGGCTTTGTTACTGGCATGATGGGACCCTACATGGGACCCATTCCCTTTAATGTCCCTGTAGCAATGGTGATTAGTACCTCCCTTGCCATTATTGTGACTCCCTATCTGGCAGTCCGAGTGATCAAAGTACAAGGACGTTCCACTGCCAATAACAATGATGGTCACTCTAACGAGGAAATTCCGAACCGCATTTATCGTCTATATCGCCGCATCATGGAACCCTTACTAGACTCGGCTAGCCGACGGCGGTTTCTGATTTTCTTTGTGGTGGGATTATTATTAGCGAGTTTTGCCCTTCCCTTAACCCAAGCGGTTAAATTCCGAATGCTGCCCAAAGCCGATGAAGATACCTTCCTAGTCGAGTTAGACGCGCCCTTGGGAACAGACTTAGAAGAAACTGATCGCATCGTTAGAGAATTAGAAAGCACCCTGAAAGAAGACTCAGAAGTGGTGCAGTTTGAAACTTATGTCGGAACCAGCGCCCCCATTGACTTTAACGGCTTACTGCGATCAGTCGGCAAAATCGAACGCAATAGTGAACATTTCGCGGATATTCGCGTTCACCTCACCAATGAAAACGCTAGATCAGTTACTTCTGAAGATGTCGTCTTTCGCCTACGTCCCAAATTAACCACCATTGCCCACAATCATAACGCCCTGCTCACTCTTGTGGAAAATCCACCCGGTCCGCCTGTGCGTTCCACGATGCTAGCAGAAATTTATGGTCCAGACTATGATCGCCAACGGGATTTAGCCAAAGAAGTGGCGACAGTTTTTCGGGATACAGCAGAAGTCGTCGATGTTAAAGACTCAGTGAAAAATCAAATTCCGCAAATGAGGCTAGAAGTGGATCGCGCTAAAGCCAGCCAAGCCGGTTTAAATCCGCGAGAAATCGCTGAAACCATTAATATGGCAATTGGTGGCATAGATGCGTCTATTTTGCAAGTTCCGGGGGAATTAACCCCTGTTGCGATTCAGGTTCGTTTTGCGGAAGTGAACCGTCAATCGGTTGATGATCTGC
>CAZTXK010000085.1:0-9590 GCA_964617275.1 uncultured Dactylococcopsis sp.
CTCAACGCCGAAATTAATAGTTGCCACCAAGAGGGCTGCCACGGTGAGTCGGTTACTCCAGAGTCTTGGGTGGGGGATTTGTTGGAGGAAGGCAAAGTCTTCTTGATCATAGAATCTTAAAAAAGCAACGGTAATGGTGAGAATCGTTAAGATACTTCCGGGCAGGAGGGAGAGAAAATTTAACCAAGTTTCGGGTTTAAGTAGTCTCATTCTAGCAAATTTGCCAATTCCTCATTGATTAAAGGGTGAAAATCCCTTTTGGTTTTACGGATAATAATTTCCGTTGCTGTAGTCCTTGTTTACTTAAAATGGCATTGGCAGCTAAGAAGCCACTACTAACCGCCCGTTCCATTAAGCCACAGGGAAACGGCATTTTGACCCAATCGCCAGCGAAAAAGAGATTTGCCATGACGGTTTCGGTTTCGGGACGGTTTTCGTAACTACCGGGAGGATAGCCGGAAAAGTTCTTTTGATTCACTAACTCTTGATGTAATAAGTTGGCTTGGGCAAGTTCGGGAACAATTTCATACAGTTCTTGTTCAAAGGTATTTAAGAGCGTTTTCTGGTCGGGAAAGTCGGTTTCGGGATAACAGTAAGCGTGAAGTTCGACCACACTTCCCCCGGTTTTTTCGCTCCAAGCGATATATTCTTCTTGGATACGGTGATAAAGACAAATGCTATCGGTGAGGGCATAACCGGAAAGGGAGGCAAAGTAACTATGTTCCCAGCTAAAATCGCGATCAAACCAGAATCTTGCCACAGCAAACGGATCAGCGATCGCTAATTCTTCAATTTTGTGTCTTTGTTCTGCGGTTACGTCTCCTTCGGCCAGAGAAAATAAATGTTTAACCCCCGGAACGTCGGTGGCAAAAACAAAATAGTCACTGCTGAGTGTCTCTCCCTGACTCTCCTCGGAACTTTCCATTCCTACTAATTGCACAGAATTTGTCTCTTTTTGGACGACTTGTAAACGTGGTAAATCCTGCTTGGCTGGACCACTCAAAACGGTTCCATCGGCGGCAAATAATGATCCATGACAGGGACACAGAAATTGCCCATCTGCTTGTCGTTTTACGGTACATCCCTGATGAGTGCAGCGTAAGGAAATGGCTTCGTTGTTATTGTCAGTCGTGGTGTACACTTCATCCCCTGCGCCATAATAAGCAACTTGCTGATCACTGAGATGGGAATTTTTTTCCACCCAAAAGGGGGCTTGGGGTTGATGAGTTCCTTTTTGATAGGTGAGGTTTTGAATATTTCCCTCTTGACATTGAATCTGAGTTACTTCCGCTTCGGGGATAATCGTTCCACCGTTGCTTTTAATCGCTTCGGCGATGGGAGTAACAATGCTAGTTCCCATGTCATCGTTTGTCCCATAAAAAGCAAGTCCTTCGGGATTGCCAAAAAAGTAGAAATGGAAAAATTGCATGAGCTCCCCAACACTAAGTTTATCAGGGGCATTCAGACTTGATTTGGCAAAGGGGTGAAAATAGAGGTCATATAAGCCTTGCGGGAAACTCCCTTCTACCCAGTCTGAAACAGCGATATTGTCAAGACGATCAAAACTATCGGGGATGTGAAAGCCGCCAATTTCGCGAAAAACTTCCCAGTGTTTGGGATCGCTGAGATCAATTCCCCAACGGAAAAGGTTGGAAGAAGAGATAGCTAAATCAACGATATTCCAAGGGAATGCGGAATGGTTAGGGCGAAAAACTTCCGGGTTATATTCGCCATCACGGAAGACAACGGAATAAAACTCTAGAGAGTGAAGGTTATCCCGAATCTTGAGTTCTTCCATCAGGCGGTTAAAGTTGTAATACTGGGGAAAGAAGCCGTGAAAGCCATGTTCCATGCGGAAGGTTTCGTCTCCCACTTGGATATCCCAACTGGCAATTTTGCCTCCAAGTTGCGGCGATTTTTCTAGTAGGGTAACCTTGAACCCGCGCTGGCTCAGTTCGTAAGCACAGGCTAATCCGGCTAACCCTGCACCCACTACGGTCACGCTTTTTTTCTCCTTTAGTTGTGTGGGAAGGGTAAGATTTGTGGTTTGCGCGATCGCGGGTTGGGGTTTTGCAATCCGAGAATACCCAATTGCACCCGTGGTAATTCCGAGGCAAAGCAGTTGTAAGACTTTACGGCGAGAAATTGACGAAAGCCAAGGAAAGTTAGATGATTGACGGTGATCCATAAAAAATAGACGATAACTCCTCACACAATGAAATATTGGCGCGAAACTCTAGCCGTAGCCCGACGCATTTTATTAGAGTTAGGGCGACGAAAACGCAGTTTAATTTTTTGGGCGATTTTCCCCATTACCATTTTGTTACTTAACGGCTTTATTTTGGCAGAACGAGCCAATTTGTCAACCTCGGAAGCGTTTAGCAAAGCTGCCCCAGTCACGTTAGTCGGTGCAGCCCTTTTTTTTAGCTGTTTAGGGGGAAGTGTCGCCACAGTGGTTTCGGAAAGAGAACAACAAACGCTTAAACGGTTATTTTTATCGCCCCTGAGTGGGGTTTCCTACTTTTTAGGAATCTTTGTGGCTCATGCTTGCATTGGGTTTGGTCAAGGGATTTTAGTCTATTTAGTCGCTGCATTTTTAGGGGTTCAAGTTGAGCAATATCTATTTCTAGGGTTATTCCTTATTTTAATAAGTATTGCTGCGTATGTGGGCTTAGGATTTATTTTAGGAACACAGTTAGCCCGTCGCACAGAGGATGTGAATGCGTTAGTGGCAGCGTTTGGTGTGCCGTTATTAATTCTCGGGGGAACGTTTCTCCCGGCTGCTTTATTCCCAGAGACGTTACTTGAAATTGCCCAATTTAATCCGATTTTTCACATGAATGAGGCGTTATTGGGAATTTGGGCGGAAGGAAAAACATTAGCAGAAATTCGGTTTCATTTTATTTTTTTAATGGTTTTTAGTATTTTAATGATTGGGAGTGGTTGGTTATCTTATCAGGAAATGTTAAGACAGGAAAGGAGACTTTAGGTGTTAAAAATTGAGGGACTTTGTAAGGCTTATGGTTCAGTAAAAATATTAGATCATATCAATTTAAATGCTTATTCTGAACAAGTTTATGGGTTATTGGGTCCCAATGGGGCTGGGAAAACCACAACCATTAATATTTTATGTAATCTCTTAGAGCGCGATCGCGGCACAATTGAATTTAAGGGAAAACCGATTTCGGAAAAAACAAAGTCCATTATTGGTATTGCTCCCCAAGAAAATTTACTTTATAAAAGTCTCAGTTGCCAAGAAAACTTAAAGTTTTATGCTCAATTATATGGACTCAATCGTCAACAACAAAAAGAGCAAGTAGAATGGTGTTTAGATGCGGTTAAATTGCGCGATCGCGCTAAGAGTGTGGTAACTGATTTAAGTGGGGGAATGCAACGCCGTTTAAATATAGCCATTGCCCTCGTTCACAAGCCAGAATTAATAATTTTAGATGAACCCACAACAGGGTTAGATATTGAAACCCGTTATGAAATTTGGGCGTTAATTAATCAGTTACGAGAAGCTGGAATGACTATTTTGTTAACAACGCATTTATTAGACGAAGCGGAAAAACTCTGTCAACGCATTGGGATTCTCAAAGGCGGAAAAATTATTGCTGAAGGTAGTTTAGACGACTTAAAAGAAGCCATCCCAGCAGCAGAAATTATGATCCTTAAAACCTCCGAACAAGAACAAGCCATTCAACGCGGAAAAGAATTAGGTTATACGCCCCGCCGTTATGGGAATAACCTTGCTTTTTGGTTACCTGAGTCAAAAGAGTTAAAAGCCATTATCGAGGAATTTGCTGATATCCCCATTCAATCCCTAACTCGGGAAGCCGTTAACTTAGAACATATTTACTTAGAAATCATGAATCATTAGTCATTAGTCATTAGTCATTAGTCATTGGTCATTGGTTATTGGTTATTTGGTAACTGGTAACTGGTAACTGGTCATTAGTTTACAAAGGACAAAGGACAAACAACTAATAGCCAATTGCCAAATTGCCACAAGGCAGGTGAAAATCAAGCATATTTTTAGGTTAAGATAGGAGATTGGAAATAAAATGTTATCTCTTGGAAAAGTAAGGGTCCCAACTATGTCTAATGCGCTGATATCGAAACCCGTGGTAGAAGCTGTCCCAGACAAGGAAGACAATCAAGAAGCGGTGGAAGTGAAGCAACACTTAATGAAAGTGGATCAACAAGCCAAATTTCTCCACCTCAAAGCGGAAATTGAATCTTTGTGGCAGCAAGTTCAGCGAGCCAGCATTGATAATTAGTTATGGAGTCATAATTTAGAATTATCAATGGTGATTGCCAATTTCTGGGCGATTCCAGGGCAAGTGAGTTAGATTAAGAAGTGTAAAATAATTTTATGTCAGAGACGGATGTTGTTGATGTTCTCATCCTCAGTAATGGACCAGGGGAACTTTCCACATGGGTGCGTCCAGTGGTGGCAGCATTGCAGTCTCATCAATCTCCACAACTGAGAATTAGAATTTCTGTCGTGTTATCCCCCTGTCCTCACGCTACAGGTCAGGAGGTGAAACTTGCTCAGTCAATTCCAGGGGTGACAAGGGTACAAGGGGCAGATGCCTTTTTTCCATTTCTTCTTTGGGGGAAAACTGTCGATCACTGGAACTGGCAAGCGCAAGGCGTCGTCTTATTCTTAGGGGGAGATCAATTTTTCCCAGTTGTGATTGGTAAACGGCTGGGATATCCCGTCGTCATCTACGCAGAGTGGGAAACACGCTGGCACGCCTGGGTGGATCGCTTTGCAGTGATGAACGCCGACTTAATCCCAAAAGCTCCTCAATCTCATCGCCACAAACTTACTATCGTCGGTGACATCATGGCAGATTCCCAAATTGCTCTCAACCAACAAATCGCCCCCCTCCCTCTTAGCCCAGGAGCCGAGTTAATCGGGCTTTTACCTGGATCGAAACCTGCGAAACTCATGCAGGGAGTGCCTTTAATGATCGCGATCGCGCAATCTCTCGGTACCCAACGCCCACAAACTGAGTTTATCATCCCAGTTGCCCCCACCCTTGACCTAGAAACCCTCGCTAAATATGCCAGTGTCAAAAATAATCCGCTGGTTAAGAAATTAGGGGGAGTTAGTGCCAAATTAGTAACCCCTGAGGCGGAATTGCCGTATCTGGAAACCAAGACAGGGTTAAAAATTAAGCTCTGGACACAATCCCCTGCTTATGATGTACTCGCCCAATGCTCTCTCTGTTTTACCACTGTCGGGGCAAATACTGCCGAATTAGGGGCTTTAGCTATTCCGATGGTGGTATTGCTGCCCACTTACCAGTTAGATGCCATGCGAGCGTGGGATGGGCTTCCCGGAATGCTGGTTAATCTCCCCTTAGTCGGCAGTGGGTTTGCTAGAGTGATTAACTGGTTTGTTTCTCGACAAAAACGCCTTTTTGCTTGGCCCAATATCTGGGCAAAAGAGCAAGTTGTACCAGAGTTGGTAGGGAAATTACAGCCAGAAACCGTTGCGGAAATTGCATGGGACTGGCTGGAACATCCTGATAAACGATTAGCCGTTCGATCGCGCTTACAACAGATTCGCGGTGAACCGGGGGCTTCTAAAAAGATTGCATCCATTCTACTGGAACAACTCCAACAAACTAAGTCCTAATTTTGAGCGACCATCGTTTCTTCTCGGAGTAATTTCACTGCTTCTTGGTATTGCTGATCTTCCTCGGTTCCCATTTGAGAAAACGGAATCAAAGATTGGGACACCTTATAATCGGGTTCAATCCCGGCTTGGTTAATATCGCGATGGCTTGGGGTTTCGTATTTGGCAACCGTCACTGCGATCCCAGCGTCATCGGGCAACTCAAATAAAGACTGAATTAACCCCTTACCAAAGGTAGTTTCTCCGACAATGGCGGCGCGATGATTATCTTGCAGCGCTCCGGCTAAAATTTCGCTAGCACTGGCACTACCCTCATTCACTAATACAATTAGGGGAGCCTCAGTAATTGCGCCGTCTTTAGCTCCGTAACTACCAATCATCCCTTGACGGTTCACCGTATAAACCACTGTACCATTATCTAACCACAAACGAGCTACTTCAATTCCTGCTTGGAGCAATCCCCCAGGATTATTGCGTAAATCCAGTACAAACCCCTGTGCGCCCTGCTGTTCTAAATCGGATACCTGATGGGCAATTTCGTCTTTCGCATTGGCACTAAATTGGGAAAGGCGAACATAGCCAATGGGATAGTCGGAGTTACTCTCATCAAGACGGGCATACACAGGGCTAAGGGAAATGCGATCGCGCACAATATCCACTTCTCGCTGTTGTTCTCCTTCTGAGGATTCTATGGTTAAGGTAACGTGAGTGCCTTCTTTTCCTCGCATCCGAGAGGCGGCTTCATCAAGAGAAAGATTTTTGGTACTCACTCCATCAATGGCTAGAATCTGATCTCGCGGTTGAATCCCTGCTTTTTCCGCGGGAGAGCCATCAATGGGCGTTACCACTTCTAACTGTTTGCTTTTAGGATTCATATTAATTTGCAACCCCACTCCCGATAGTTCTCCCGAGGTATTGACTTGTAGGCTACGATACTGTTGCGGTCGCAGTAAGCGCGTAAACGGATCATCAAGGGTGGCTAGCATTTCCTCAATAGCTTGATAAGTTGCCTCCCGATCCGAAAAACCTTCATCTAAAAAGCGTTGCCGAACAAACCACCAGTTTTGATCATTAAAGGTTTCATCTACATACGCTTGATTCACAGTACGCCAGGCTTGCAGAAAGATTTTTTCCTCTTCGCTATAATAGGCGTTTGCATTTCCTGTCCAACTAAACCAAACTAACCCGATCACTGCGATCGCTGTTAAGAGTCTCTGCCAAAAATTATGTTTGCTCATGAAATATCAATTAAGTGCTGAAGCCTTTACAATGCCGTTTCTAAAATAATATTGTAATAGGATTGGCTAAGGGCTGTTCCAAGATACGGTTAAGCCTGCGCGATCGCGCTAAGAAATAGAATTGCTTGTTGATTTTGATAACTACCGCTATAATAAATTTATGAGAACAAAGATCGGTGACTACGTTTGATTTCAGTATTAAGAGTTTTTTCCAGCTTCGTATTGACAGACCCCCTCCGAAATCTTGCCTCACTACACAATTCCTGATTGAGGAGAATTTACGTTAATGTCAATTTATATCGGCAATTTAGATTATTCCGCTACCCAAGAAGACTTGAGCGAAGTTTTTGCGGATTATGGCACAGTTAAGCGAGTTCATTTGCCTACTGACCGAGAAACCGGTCGTATGAGAGGGTTTGGATTTGTTGAAATGGCTTCAGAAAGTGAAGAATCCAACGCAATTTCTGAACTCGATGGCGCCGAATGGATGGGTCGTGAATTAAAAGTTAATACGGCTCGCCCTCGTGAAAACAAAGGTTCCTCTGGTGGCCGGCGGTCGTAAAAGCCAACGCTTCTAAGTCCTGAAAATCTAAGTAACAATCAACGCTTTTGGAGAGTGAATCAGTTTTGAGGAGGCTTTCTGAAAGCGTTTTTTAATTAGAAGATGCGATCGCGCGTCCTTTTGCTTGGATAATCTCTCGAAAATCATCAGGACTCACGACTTTTGCTTCGCCGCCAAACCCTAAAATCCAACGCTGGAGATCAATATCTTCCAATGACCATTGCGGTAGGGTGACTCGAAAGCGATGGGGAAATGTTTGATCGGAGGTTTTTCTGAGACTAAAGAGGCTTCGATTTTTTCGTAGCAATTCCCGATTAAAGGGTTGTGACATTTTCATCTGGCTAAGGGGAAACCGTCTGGTTCCCTCGCTAATAAACTTAAAAATCTGATCGCTAAACCAAATTTCAATGGTGACTTCTACTTGTTTTCGTTCGGAAGCATTTTTACTAAGATACTGTTTTTGTAATTTGGGATCATTCCCTAAAAAGATTCCCCCGCAAGATTGGTAAAGGGTGATTAATTGTTTTAGGGATTTGGTTTGGTAATTGCGCGATCGCGTTTGTGACTGCGGTTGTCCTAAAAATAGCCGATCCAATCTTTCAAACCTTAATAAGCCTTTCTTTTCCCCTTCGGCATATTCAAAGCCTAGATACCATCCGATATTATGAAATACGATCTGCAACGGATAAACGCGAAATAAATTTTCGTCGCTCTCATCAAATTTTCCACCGCCTTGAATTCGTCCTAATTCCAATAATTTACCTTCCTCAATTGCGGTTTCTACTTCTTGAGTTGACTGCGTGATCGCGCTATCAGAAACCATCTCTGGATTAACAATATTCCGATTATGAATCGCACGGACAGGATAATAATCCGCTTGGGATAATTTTGCCATTTCCATGCGTTGTTGAAACTTATTATAAATCTGTAAATCCACGGGATCATTAAAGCTTTTTGCCTGTGCTTCTAGAAGATGAAATACTCTTACTAGATCCGTTGTTGATAAAATCGCCGTTCCTGCAAAATAACCTCGTTTCATAGGAAATTTAGGTAAAACGCCATAGGGTTTTAATATCTTTTCAATATCTTTTCGCAGACTATCACGAAAATTATATCCCACTAAGTTTTCTTCTTGCATTCGCGCCACTAAACTATCCAGTGTTCCTTTTTCGCGATCCCAAATAAACGGTTCATGAATAATCAAGCGAATAGTTTTCATTAAGCGTTGAAACGGTTCAACGTCTGAATAGGTATGAGTGGCAGATTCAAATTCTTCAGAAAGCCTTAACTCAAAATCACGTCTGATATCTGCTTTGCCAATAATACCATTGTTTTCCAGCCATTGTAAATCTTTTTGAATCCCTTGATAATCAGCATAAATGGGATCAATTTTCTGGCTCATAAAAGCGCAAATTTCCTCTATATCAGTTTTAAATTGGGTTCTCTTGCCAACAACTTTTTTAACTATTTCTGGATCCGTATTTTTTAAATTGCCAATCCCGGGATAAGTTAGGAGTAAGCGAATCAAATACAGTAATCGCTCAAAGTCCCGCAACTCAGAATAATCATGCCGAGTTACCTTTTGAAGCCGATTCTGCCGATTAATTAAACTGCGATCAAACGCTTTTTGTTTATCTTTAAATTGTTTAATAAGGGGAGTTTTTAATAGAGGATTAAGGGAATAAACGGTTTCAAATCCTTCTGCAACAATTGGAGGAAATTGCTTCAGCGACGCTGACATTTTTTTAATGACATGATCAGGAACTTGGCGTTCTCTTTGGCTATTCCAGAATAAGCAAGTTTGAAGCGGTGTTTTCAAGTACCATCCCAACCATTTTACGTCTTGATATTGATTGAGCTTTTCTAATAATGCCATCCGCCAAGGACGTTTAAAATTAGTCGCATCATAAATAACCGGATAACCTGCCTGAATTGAGGCTTCAATTTCACGGAAAACTTCTGCTTCTATTTGTTGCCATTTTCCTTGAATTGTCTCATCACCAAATAGTTTTTTACGAATTTGATCAGTGGAAACAATGCGATGATTCGGATTATATTGAGTAATTGCTTCTGCTAAAGTTGATTTTCCACTGCTTGGACAACCGATTAAAATATGACAAAACATTGTTTATTTGTTATT
>CAZTXK010000086.1:0-4641 GCA_964617275.1 uncultured Dactylococcopsis sp.
TTCCTCTGAGTCGGGATAACGATAAGTAAATTCAGACTGATTAGAAGCAACTTGCTGCTGAGGCACTTCTTCTACTTGATCTTCGGCAAACAATTGGGGGGGCTGCCAACTAAACAAAGAAGCCAAGACTTGCGGTAAAGAAAAAGGAAGCACTGAGATTGAATCACGGAATTGAGAGACGTTTCCGATCGCGGCTTGGCGTTCATGAGCGCGATCGAAATCAGTATTTTCTAAAAAGTCTAATTCTGGCATCGCCATCCAAGAAGCAGGCTCTCTCGAAATCGAATGCAGCATCTCAGGTAAACTGGCAAAGAAATTATTACTGGTTTTCTGTTGCTCACCATTCCCCGCACCAGTATCATTAAATGCAATCTGACTAGAATTAATATTATCTCTGGCGACTAACAGGGGTTCTGTTGCATCGACAGCAACCCAGCGGTGTCCTTTGCGAATCCGCCATTCAAAGTGCAGGTGAGAGCCACTTGAGGTTCCAGTGCTACCGACTCGCCCAATAACGGTTCCCTGTTCTACCCATTGTCCGGGTCGAACATGAATTTGAGATAAATGAGCATAACGGGATTCGTGTTTATCCCCATCATGGTGTAAGCCCACAATTAAGCCATAACCCCCGCGATAGTTAGCAAAAGCAACTCGCCCCGATCGCGTGGCGACCACAGGCGTTCCCGTAGGGGCGGCAAAGTCAGTTCCCGTGTGAAAGTGACGGTGACCACGGATGGGATGATTGCGCCAGCCAAAGCCAGAACTAATCCGACTCGCTCTGGCGATGGGAAACATAAGATTAGTATCCCCATTATCGGCTAGTTGTAGCTCTGGTAGGTCATCGGGAGGGCTATAAGTGCTGTAATTCTCTCTTTTTGGTTCACTGGCGGTGGGTTGTTGCGGCGACTCATTAGCCGTGGGCTGCTGAAAGTCTGTGGGAAGTTCGGGTAAGTCTTGAGGGGCGGTAAAGGTTTGTTCACTACTGCTTTCCTCTTGAGACAGATTACAGCTACCACTGACGAGTTCCCCGTTTTCAATCACCGTGGTACAGTTATTTTCGCGATCGCTGATTTCTACTTGGGGGTCTGGCAATGATTCTTCCCCATTTTGCGGATAACCATCGAGATCTACATAGTCTTGGTTATCCACAGGTTTAGAAGGCTCTTCTGTGGCTTCTGGTTGCGTTTGTTCGGCAGTAACTTCAGGTTGGGGGGACTCGGTAACCGTCTCTTCTGTGGCTTCTGGTTGCGTTTGTTCGGCAGTAACTTCAGGTTGGGGGGACTCGGTAGCCGTCTCTTCTCTCGCTTCTGGCTCTCTAGCTTTAGGATCAATATCGGGGGTTTGGGAAGAATTGGTTAAAGGCTCAATTGGCTCTAGAGCCGTTTTGGACTTACTTTCCGACTCTTTTACTTGCACTGGGGCTTGTTTTTCATCGTCCAAGCGCATGGGGGTAACTGAGTCGTAATTGGGAACAGCGGGTTCTTCCTGCTCCGAATTTGAAATCTCAGACGGTTCTAAATCTGAGGAGGACGCAGACTGACTTTCTTCGTTGAAGCTCGGTAAAGGTTCTACCGTAGAGTTTTCGGAGGGATTTCCGAAAGCTACCCCACTGCCAAGTAAACTTAAAGGGAGGAGATAGGCAACTCCTCGCCGTAATAAGAGATGATGTTGTCCTTTGATGGAAAGAGAGGGAAGAAGAGAATGGAAACGTTGATGAGTCATTTTTAAAGTTAGGCGCTAATATAGCGCTGCTATTTGCCGAAGGAAATCGCGCTATTAGTAAGGATAGCCTAGGCTTATTCTAACAGCACATTCGCCCTCATAGAAATCTCTTAGATACGAGACACCGCTTCCACTGGGTTTTTAACCACTTTTGCCCGTTGAAAGAGATAACCTGTTCCCCGTTCGGTAATGATCAACTCTGGGTTTTTGGGGTCGGTTTCAATTTTACTGCGAAGGCGAGACACATGGACATCCACTACTCGTAAATCCCCATGGCGTTGTGGCGCGTAGCCCCAAATTTTCTTCAAAATCTCCGTGCGAGAGATTGATTCCCCAGAGTGACTCGCTAACAGTTCTAACAGATTATACTCTCGTCCTGTGAGTCGCAACAATTCATTTCCCATATACACGCGGCGCTTATTGGTATCAATCTGTAATTGACCGACTTGCATTACCCCTGATGAGGGAATCACAGAATCCGTATTTTTGCTTAACCGCCGTAGCACCGTATTAATTCTTGCTTCTAATTCTTTCGGAGAAAAGGGCTTCACTAAGTAATCATCCGCCCCAATTTGTAAACCTGTAATGCGATCGGCAACATCTCCCAACGCTGTTAGCATAATAATCGGAACATTTGAGTCTTTTCGTAACTCCTTACAGGTAAAATAACCATCTCCATTGGGCATCATTATATCTAACACGACTAAATCAGGCTGTTCCTGTGCAAATACTTGCAAAGCCTCCTCCCCATCAGTGGCGGTAACAATTTCATACCCCACCATAGAAAGGCGCGTCTCTAAAATTCTACGCACTGCCGCTTCGTCATCGACAACGAGAATTTTTTCTGTGTGGTTTGCCACGCTTAACACTCCTATTGATTATTTATTACTTTTTGCTGGTTGGTGTTCTTGACAATTTGAAATTTTGGTTTTTATCTTGCTTTCTGATTCATCTACCCATCATAATCTTTGATTTGATTGGTAGATGGGGCGTATAAACCTCCGCATGTCTGGGGAAATCACAGACGACAGTCCCTCATGAATCAGAACAGTTTATGCTAGAACTTAGAAAGTTGAATTGGGCGGTAACTTCACGGTTTGTCCAAATTAACTTCTATACCGGTGGTCCATCGGGAATTAACGAGCAACTCTGAATTGGCAGGGTGTCCAGAAATGGATGGAGCTTTTATGACTAGCCACTAGGCGGTCAGCCGTGGCTTTCCCTCAATTTGAGTGGAGGAGAATCTGAGTGATCAGGTTCTAGAATCTCCCACCATAATTTTTAATTTGGTGGTGAGAGTCTTCAAGAAATGATTGTCACAGTTAGCTTTAGTTTCATGACGAAAAAAAGGTTTAGAATTATTTTCCTTATACCAATTATGAAAACTTAAGTTACGGTATATCCCCCAACCCCCCGCGGGGGGCGAAGGGGGGATCGGATCATCGTAGTGCCAATTTTTAGAAATGGTATTAGTTGTTTTCAACATAATCTAATACTATTGTCAATCCCCTTTTAATGAAGAATTATTGCCGTTCGTTATCACAATGATAACATAGGTTTTCAGGATTGTCTGGAAGGGAAAATTGCATACCATAAAACAAATAAATTGAAAAGCATTTTTAAGATTTTTTATAAATAAGTGAGTATCTACTTCAATTCTAGTTTAGATTTAATTCATTTTGCGGAGAAAGATAAATGATGATTGATCAACAACTGCTATTATATTTTTCTATGGCTTGACTCAAACTGGGATAGAAGCAATGCCCAATCCATTCCTTGGTGTTAGAATTCCACCAGAAGTTGAACAGGCCCTTATTGATCGAATGCATCAAACTGGGGAAAGTAAGTCTGACATTGTCATTGCTGCCTTAAAAGCATACTTAAACCTGCCATCTTGTTCGGATCGTCTTGCGGAAGTAGAAAAACGTCTCTCCGAAGTAGAATCAACTCTCAATCGCGATCACAATCAAGAAACGGATAGCTAGTGAATAATCAGTCATTATTAGGATTTCTCAACCTTGATAAACCCCTTGGCTTCACTTCTCACGACTGTGTGGCAAAGTTTCGGCGGGCTGCCAAAATGAAACGAGTGGGGCATGGGGGGACGCTTGATCCTTTAGCAACGGGAGTTTTACCCCTTGCCGTCGGAAAAGCAACCCGTTTACTACAATTTCTTCCTGATAGCAAAGCCTATGAAGCGACAATTCGGTTTGGCTGGCGTACCAGTAGTGATGATTTAGAAGGGGAAATTCTAGAAAAAAACTCGGCTTCCGAATTAACCCTAGACCAAATTAAGCCTCATTTAGCGCAATTTATTGGTAAGATAACCCAAATTCCGCCCGTTTATAGTGCAATTCAGAAAGATGGCAAGCGTTTATATGAGTTAGCGCGACAAGGAAAAATGGTGGAGGTTCCCTCACGGGAAGTAGAAATTGATGGGATGGAAATTGTGAATTGGAAAAGGGGGGAGTTTCCCGAGTTAACCATAAACATTCAATGTCGAAAAGGAACTTATATTCGTTCTATTGCTCGCGATCTCGGGGATATCATGGGGACAGGGGGAACGTTAGCTCAATTAAGGCGCACCGAAAGCAGTGGCTTTTCTCTGGAAAGTAGTCTCTCACTAACAGCTTTAGAAGAACAATTAAAAGCGGAAACGTTAACCCTACTCCCGTTAGACTATCCTCTGCAGCATCTAGAAAAGAAAGTTCTTCCCCAAGAGGAGGGGAAACGATGGTGTCAGGGACAATTATTACCCCGCTCAAGTGATGAGAGTCGCTTTTTGCGAATTTACGATGAAAATGGTTTATTTTTAGGCATTGGGGAGACTGTTCCCCCTGAAACCTTAAAACCGAAAACCGTAATTAGGTAAGGATTAAATGAAACGATCGCTGAGTCAACAATTCAAGCGTTTTCTTC
>CAZTXK010000086.1:4741-9543 GCA_964617275.1 uncultured Dactylococcopsis sp.
GGGGAAATCTCAATTTAGCGCTAATTGTCCAAAACGGGATCAGAGTGGGAAAGCGTCTATTTCTATTACTGATTCCGTTATTATTGACGGGCTGTGTTAACTATGAAGTGGGGATTAATATTGCCGGGTTACACCGTGGGGAAATTGTCCAGCATATTCAGTTGGGAAAACAATTGACCAGTTTTAGCCAAGCGGATGTGGAAGAGTGGTTAGGAAGTTTAGAAAACCGCGCTCGTGAATTAGGGGGTAAAACGAAACGGCTTTCTTCTGCGGAAGTAGAATTAACGATTCCCTTTGCCAATGCGGAACAATTAGAATCGAAATTTAATCGCTTTTTTAATCCGAAAATGGGAAATCAACCTCCTAGTGAGTTGGTGCAATTAAAGTCACAATTAAAAACCGATCAGAATAATTTTTTATTGTTACAACGGACTCATTTAAAATTTAATCTTGATTTGAGTGCTTTAGGGACGATTAAAGGACAAAATTCTCGTTTAATTGGGGCAAATTCCTTACTTGACTTAGAATTTCAGTTGCAAACGCCTTTCGGATTAAATATTATTCATTCTGATTCGGAACCAAGAGTTATTCAACAAACTGACAGGAGTGCGGTATGGTATTTACAACCCGGCAAAAATAATGAAATTGAGGTGGTCTTTTGGGGGATTGAACCTTTGGGTTGGGGCGCGATCGCGATTATAATCATCGTTTATATTGGTTTCTGGCTAAAATATCGCCGTTCTTCTCCTAACAGAGAAAAGACCATGACTCAAAATTAAGAAGATTGATTAAAGTAGCACAAGGTATGTTTAAATCTCGTCGTCGTAGTAAACTTAGCATCAATAACAAAAAACAGAAGCGTCAAGGGAAATCACCGTTATTGATTTTTGTTTCTATTCCCTTGTTGCTTATCGTCTTAGAAGTGTTTGCTCGTCTCTTTTTTAGCTTTACAGGAGAACCTTCTAGCATTGCAAAACAACCGGACAACTCTCCTGTTACTCGCGCCTATAAGTTGCAGTTTTTAAGCAATGATGAGCCAATTCAGGGCTTATCCCAAGGAGGAAAATTAAAAGTTGAACGCAGCCCTGCTTTTGCCTATGAATTAAAACCCAACCAAAACAGTAATTTTTGGCAAATTAATGAACAGGGATGGCGAGAAGAGGAATCAATTTCACAAAATAAGCCTGCTGATGAAGTGAGAGTCTTTATCCTTGGCGGTTCAACGGCGTTTGGTTACTATAATCAAAGCAATCAGGAAACGATCGCGCAACAATTAGAAAACCGTCTTAACCAGCGTGTCCAACAACAAAAAAATAATCCTGATCAATATCAGCCCAAACAATTGCCTTTTTATGAACCCGATCGCGATCGCTTGATGCAAAATGAACCCCGAATTCAAGAAGGGAACTATCAAGTGATTAATGCGGCGGTTCCGGGGTATATGTCAAGAAATCAACTTTCTCAAATGGCTTTAAAGATTTTACCCTATGATCCCGATTTAATTATTGTGATGGGCGGTTATGAAGACTTAATGTTACCCAGTCAACAGTCATTTGCAGATATTCCTGTGATTGACGATTATCTCAGCAATCCCTTTCAGCATTTCAGCGCTTATTTGCGGAAACCATTTAATGACATTGCCCAAAGTAGTTACTTAGTGCGAATGGGGCTAGACTGGTGGAAAAGTCCGGAAGTGACGACCACTGCTAATAGCCTTGTTTTACAACAAAATCCGAATCAACCCCTTGCTTCTCATCTTCCTCAACAGCCGAGTGAGTTAGTGGCGCGAGTGCAGCGATATCGCCAAAACCACCGACAAATGGTGCGGTTGGCAGCAGGGGCAAACGTTCCCATGATTAGTGCCATTCAGCCTGAAATTACGGGACGAAATTTAGGCAATCTTCCCACTCAGGAACAGGAAATTGTGGATGAATTAGGAGATAGCTATATTCAAGAGGTGAAAAATGCCTATAGTGAACTCAATAATGCCAATAATCAATTAGAGCAACTTTTTCCCCAAAATGTGACCAGTGTCAATCTTTATCCCGTTTATCAGGATTTTTCTAATCAAGCCTTTCTCGATCCCATTCACCTCACAGCAGAGGGCAATAATCGAGCAGCGCAAGGGTTATATCAAACCATTATTGAAATGCCGAAAATGCAAATTACGCCCAGAGAACCGGGGAGTTAATTAAGTGGATAAAAATCCCCCTATAATCCCCCCAACCCCCCTTCGTAAGGGGGACTTAAGGGATCGTTAAACCAGCTTATTTGTAGCAACCATTAGAGTATTTCATATCAGTTGCGACCGTTGCCAACAAAGGCAGTGGTAAGGCTATCATGAGCCAAGAAGTGGTCTAAGTGATAGGCTCTCTCTTCGGTGGCGAGGAGGATTTGTTCGTAGAGATAACGGGTGGCGCGATCGCCGAGACTTTCCGCTTGGGCAGCTTGCTGGCGTAAGAGTTTAATCATCGCTTGTTCCGCGGCGAGATCATGCTCAATCATGCTACGAACATCATACATCCCATCTTCTTCGGGAGTGAAGTGACAGAGTTCAGACAGTTTGCTGAAACTTGCCACAGGAACACCGCCAATTCCATTTAAGCGTTCCGCGAGTTCGTGAACATGACCTTGGGCTTCTCCATAAGACTCTTGCAAGAATTGATGAAGGGAATAAAATTCTGATCCTTCAACGACAAAATGATGTTTTTGATATTGCAAATAAAGGGCTTGAAAACTCGCGAGGGCAATATTTAATCCCTCACAAATCGGTTCGGTAACGTTTTTTTCTAATAAGACGGGATTGTCTTTAACTTCTCCGAAAGACTGAAGTAAGCCTTGTGCGGTTGCCATAGCCGTTTTCCTCAATAGTTTGTAGTATCTATTGAGTTAATACTAGCAAAAATTAGGAATTATTGACAATTAAGAATTGCTCATTTTTTATAGTTGAGAACTATTCTTCTTTGTAAGATTTTTTATTAATAATTCATTAATGATTATTTGTCTAATTAATAGTTGAAATTAAAAGGTTGGACATAAATTTGTTGCGCGATCGCGCTTCCTAATGTTACCTGTTTGCCAATGACTTGGACTCTCACCGCGGCGCGATCGGTTTTTCCTAAGACTAAGAGATAAGTCCCCACCGCAACGCCGACAATGGGAAAATGAGAATTTCGGGGAAGGGCAACAATTTGCACCCAAGTCCCGGGTTGAATATCAACCAGAGAAACACTATTAATCGGCGGCGGATCAACAATGGGATCGACATTGCCACCCAAGTAACTAAAATGCCAAGGTTTTGCCTGTGCAGAGGAGGAGTTATTTTCCGAGTGTGATAAAGAATTAAAAGCCATTTGCAATAAAAGTTAATAATGAGAAGGAAGTTGCCAACATTGTTCAAGATAGTGAGTGAGGGTTTCGCGGGAGGAAAAAACCCGACGCATAACATTCCAAAACTGCCAAACGGTGAGGGGAGACCTTAACTCTACTTCTAGAGGCTGATTACACCCGCACCGACAAGGAATTTGTAATTCTCGTAACCGCTGATACACTTCCCAGCGTTCCAACTGCTTGCCGTTAATTTGAGTCATTATTGCTGATGCTTCGGAGAAATTATCGCTCATAGTGCTGAATAGACAAAAAAAATTAGCAACTAAAGAAAAACGCAAAGCTCCCCTTCCTGAACAGATAAGGAGAGTTCAGGGATATGAATGGGAAATGAATTTCCTGAAGAGCTAGAGGCTTGATTGCTATTGCTAGTTTAGCCTTAAAGACAATAACTTGCAACTATGATTTTAATTTTTCTTCACGGTTTTAGAGCGTTCTCAACCATTCCCGTTATGCTAGGGTTATCGCTTTTAGAGAGTAAAGATGACTCAAACCAAGGTACAAGAAAGTGCTAACTTAGCTTCTGCAAAGAATTTCCATCTAACCTTTGCCCGCCACGAAACCTTTCACCCTCGTTTTAGCTGGCTGAAAAAGGGATTTGATGCGGCAAGCCAAAACTCGGAAATTTTTCGACAAGAAGATGCCCCAGTGCGACTCGGCGTGGGGAAAAATATGGTACGTTCTATCCGCTACTGGTGTCGCGCCTTTAAGGTGTTAGAGGAGGATCAGCCCACTGATTTTGGTCAGAAGTTGCTTGGTGAGGAAGGATGGGATCCTTTTTTAGAAAATCCTGCTTCTTTATGGTTACTCCATTGGAATTTACTGAAACCCACTTGTGAAGCAGCCGCTTGGTACTATGTTTTTAATCTGTTTCGGCAAGTGGAATTTACAGCAGATGATTTAATTAGGGAGATTCAGGATTACACCAGTCAGTTAGGAAAGCGAATTGCTGAATCCTCGATCAAAAAAGATGTCACTTGTCTATTGCGAATGTATGTAGAACCAAGTGATACCAAAAAGGTAAGTGAAGATTCCATTGACTCTCCTTTTACCAGCCTCAATCTGATTCAAAGTACAGGAGATGGTAAACATTATCTGTTTAAAGTTGGACGAAAGCTGACATTACCCCCAGAAGTGATTGTCGCTAGCTGTTTAGAATTTGCTGCCAGTCGTGGAACACAGAAAACGATCGCGATCGCGACGCTTGCTTATGAAGTAGGCAGCCCTGGGTTAGTTTTTAAACTAGGGGAAAGTGGGATTTATGACGCGATCGAAGCAGTTACGGCTTCTTCTGATTCCCTCACTCTCTCTGATACAGCAGGATTAATACAGTTTTCTTTCAAAGATAACCCATTACTCCTAGCAAACGATATCCTAGACAAGTATTTCCAAGCCTAAGCAGGAATTTCCCATGA
>CAZTXK010000087.1:0-6009 GCA_964617275.1 uncultured Dactylococcopsis sp.
CTTACCACCAATGGGATATCATCAATGAGTAAGCCGATATTGCCATTACATCAAGCATTAAAACGTGATTCTAAAGTTATTACAATTATCCAATTCCGCTTTACCATTGGGGGCGTATAGCTACTCTGAAGGCTTAGAAACGGCAATTGAGCAACAAAAATGGATTGGCAGCAAAAGCGATTTATCGCAATGGCTATCTCAAGAACTGTCTCATGGGGCAATTCGTCTAGAAACTGCCTTAATGTTACGGGCTTATCATTGCTGGTTTCAAGGGGATATAAAAACTTTACAGTATTGGAATCAGTGGAGTAGCGCCGTTAAGGAAACTTCAGAATTACGAGAGCAAAGTTGGCAAATGGGGAATACGCTGGTTCGCTTATTATTGGCGTTAGAAACTGAGACTTCTAATTTAGAAACTCAGATTAAAGCTGTCGGAAATCCTTGTAATTACGCGATCGCGCTTGGAATTGCCTCCGCCCATTGGCAAATTGAGGAAAACTTAGCAATTCTCGGTCATCTCCACAGTTGGGCAACGAATATGGTTAATGCTGGGGTAAAATTAATTCCATTAGGACAAACCGCCGGACAACAACTGTTACAGGAACTACACCCCCTGATGGAAACCACCGCCGCTGAGATTTTAACCTTACCCGATGAGGAGTTATACAGTTGTAGTTGGGGAGTTGGGCTTGCCAGTATGCAACATGAAATCCAATATAGCCGTTTATTTCGGAGTTAAATCATGAATGAAACCCTACGAGTGGGCATTGCCGGGCCAGTGGGTTCGGGAAAAACTGCCTTACTGAATCTGTTATGTCATACGATGCGCGATTTATATCAAATTGCAGTTGTGACTAATGATATTTATACCCAAGAGGATGCGGAATTTTTAGTCCATTCTCAAGCCCTAGCGCGCGATCGCGTTTTTGGGGTGGAAACCGGGGGCTGTCCGCACACAGCAATTCGAGAAGATGCCAGTCTTAATCTCTCTGCGATTGAACAGTTAGAAAGCAAATTTCAGCCCTTAGAGTTACTTTTTGTGGAAAGTGGCGGCGATAATCTTGCGGCAACATTTAGCCCCGAATTAGTGGATATTACCATTTATGTTATTGATGTCGCTGCTGGCGATAAAATTCCACGCAAAGGAGGACCCGGTATTACCAAATCCGACTTACTCGTAATTAATAAAATTGATCTCGCTCCTTATGTGGGGGCTGATCTTACCGTGATGGAACGAGATGCTAAGATGATGCGTCCAGAACGACCCTTTGTCTTTACGAACTTAAAAACCCAAGAAGGATTAAGTCAAGTTCAGGAGTTTATTCGCTCTCATCTCATTTAGTTATTGGTTATTTGTTATTCGTTATTCGTTATTTGTTCAGTGGTCACTGATCACTGATCACTGGTTCTTGGGGGACAAACAACAAAGGACAAAAAAACCTTTAATAAAAATCTACTTCAGTTTGGGTTTCCACCTCTTCAAAATTAGACCGATCGCGCAGGAATCGCTCTGACTCTTCTTCTAAACGATTAACTTGATAGGGTTCAAGCCCCCCTGCTGAACGTAATCCGGCTAAGTAACCATTCAGATAAAGGCGAAGCTCATTAAAGCCATAGCCCCGATGCCAATAATCTACCATGGCATCCGTTAGGCGTTGATAGTAACGAATTGCTTGAGAATCTTGTAGCATAGGAATCCATCCGAATTTTGTTCGATAACTCTATTTTACCCAAAAATTGGCACAAATTGCTAGAGACTTTCATCAGCGAGTAACTCATAAGCCGTATTGAGAAAATTGCTACGAATTTGATCCGGTTCAAATTGTTGGAGGTAACGATAACTACGAATGCCGCAAGTAAGCGCGATCGCGCTAATTCCCACGGCTTTGGCGGCTAAAATATCCGCTTCCGTATCCCCAATCATACAAGCGCGATAACTCTGGTTTTCAACTAAAGCTTGTTGCAAAAGAGCGGTTTTACACTCAATATTATTGTTATAGGCAGCCATGGCATCGGTTGTCCCATACACCCCACTAAACAGCCGTAATAAGCCATAATTCGTTAAAATTTGAGTCACCTGCTCTTGACAACGGAGCGTTACCACCACTAAACGCACCCCCTGCGAATGCAATAAGGCTAACCCCCAGTTAACCCCATGATGAAATTTATCTTTGGTTAAAAGTGAAGCATCATTGACAATCGAGTGCACTTGTTGAACAAAATAGGGAATATGTTGAACTCTTAAGCCAGAACGCAGGGCAATTTCTTGATCATTAGCGCGTTCTTGCTTCATTTGCCAAAATTCCACCTTACTGAGAGGATTAATCTTCAAAAATGGATCGAAACGGGCGTAATAATGATAAGTCTCATGCAAAGCTAAGTGATAGGTGTTGTAATAGCGATCAGAGACATCAACTAAGGGGCCATCAAAATCGCAAAATACCGTTAGCAGTTGACGCTGGCAAGATGATTTAGCGAAAGAGGCTGTTTTAGCGATTGTTTCTACACTCATAATTAACCATTTTGGGAAGGAAATTTTGGCAAAGCCACTTTACCTTAACAATTTTTAGATAAGTTTTCTAGGATTTTCTATAGATTTTTGATTAGAAAAACTTATATTTCAAATCACAACCTAAGAATAGATTACCCCATGGATCAACCAATGTTATCCCCTACGATTGGGACTCCTTTTGATCAAGCCATGATGCAACGTTGTCTGGAACTTGCCCGTCAGGGAATGGGCAAAACCTCCCCAAATCCCTTAGTCGGCGCGGTGGTTGTCCAAAATGGCAAAATTGTAGGAGAAGGCTATCATCCCGGTCCCAATCAACCTCATGCGGAAGTCTTTGCCCTGCGAGAAGCAGGAGAAAATGCTCAAGGAGCGACCCTTTATGTTAACCTTGAACCTTGTAACCATTATGGGCGCACCCCTCCCTGTTCCGAAGCCGTAATTCAGGCGGGAATTGCAAAAGTCATCATAGGAATGGCTGATCCCAATAAAACTGCCTCAGGGGGGAAAGAACGGTTAGAGGAGGCTGGAATTTCGGTGCTAGTAGGAGTCGAGGAAAAAGCCTGTCGTGAACTTAATGCCGGATTTATCCAGCGAGTGGTGTATCAGCGTCCTTATGGTCTTTTTAAGTACGCCATGACCTTAGACGGTAAAATCGCCACGACCATTGGACACAGTGCTTGGGTAACGAATATTCCTGCACGACGACGAGTTTATCAAGAACGCGCTCAATGTGATGCGGTCATTGTTGGGGGGAATACGATTCGCCAAGATAATCCTTATTTAACCACCCATCAATTAACCTCTTATAATCCCCTCAGAATTATTATGACACAGAGTTTAGATTTACCGCCAAAAGCTCGTATTTTTCAAACCCAAGAAGCCTCAACGTTAGTGCTAACAGAAACGGAGAATTCAGAAGTTCAAAAGCAATTAGAAGATCAAGGCGTAGAAGTCTATCAGTTATCGCCTTTAAGCCCAACAACTGTGATGAAATATCTTTATGAGCGAGGATTAGCAAGAGTCTTATGGGAATGTGGGGGGAAACTGGGCGCAAGCGCCATTAAAGAAGGAGCTGTGCAGGAAATTCTTGCCTTTATTGCTCCCAAAATTATCGGCGGCGTAACGGCTCCTTCCCCTGTAGGAGATTTAGATTTTAAAAAGATGACAGAGGCTTTAGTTTTAGAAGAAACCAGTTGGGAACAATTAGGAAATGATTATTTATTAAAAGGTAAGATTGTCTCTGACCAGTAACCAGTGAGCAGTGACCAGTGAACAAATAACGAATAACGAATAACAAATAACACCCTTATTGCTACAATGCAGCAAACATGAAGGAGAGGTTTCTCATTTTATTTGATTATGGATGATACCGAAAAAACTGCTGTTGGAATCGTTGGGGCTTCTGGATATGGCGGCGTGCAATTAGTCCGCTTACTTTGGGAGCATCCCCAGGTAGAAATTACTTATTTAGGGGGAAACGACAGTGCTGGAAAGGACTTTGCCGAACTGTATCCCCACTTTGCTCATTGTTTTCACTATACAATTGAGCCCATTGATGTGGAAACGATCGCGCAACGTTGTCAGGTGGTGTTCCTGTCGCTTCCCCATGGTTTAGCCTATAAAATGGCTCCCCAATTACTAGAAAAAGGCTTACAAGTTCTTGACTTATCTGCTGATTATCGGTTTAGTGACCTCACCACTTATAGCACTGCTTATAACGTAGAAAGAGATGATGAAGAGACAGCCGCCAGTGCCGTTTATGGCTTACCCGAATTATATCAACAACCAATTAAAAACGGGTCTTTAATTGGTTGTCCTGGCTGTTATCCCACGGCTAGTTTACTCGCGATCGCGCCGTTACTCAAACAGGGCTTAATTCTTCCTGAAAGTCTCATTATTGATGCCAAATCAGGGACATCCGGCGGCGGACGCAAAAGCAAAGTGAATTTACTCCTCGCCGAAGCCGATAATACCCTGAGTCCTTATGGTGTAGCTGGACATCGCCACACCCCAGAAATAGAAGCGATTTGCAGCCATCTTGCTAGCGTAGAAGTGCGAGTACAGTTTACGCCCCATTTAATCCCAATGGTAAGGGGAATGTTAGCTACAGTTTATGGGACATTGCGTGATCCGGGGCTAGTAAGAGATGACTTAATTACCATCTATAACGCCTTTTATCGGTCTTCTTCTTTTGTTAAAGTCCTTCCCAACGGCGTTTATCCGCAAACCAAATGGACAGCAGGCACAAACCTCTGTTACATCGGGATTGAAGTTGATCCCCGTACCGATCGCGTAATTGTCATGTCTGCGATCGATAATTTAATGAAAGGACAAGCCGCCCAAGCGGTTCAATGTATGAACTTAATGCTGGGATGGGAAGAAACCCTGGGCTTACCCCAAATCGCTTTTTATCCCTAATCGGCAAACGCTTCTTTCACCGCAGGATGAACCAGTTGTTGATTTTTAACATTTAATCCTTTTCCGAGAATGGGATTATTGTCTAGGGCAGCTAATCCCTGATCGGCAAGTTGAATCACATAAGGAAGCGTACTGTTATTTAGGGCTTGGGTAGCCGTCCAAGGAACCGCCCCGGGCATATTAGGAACCCCAAAATGAACCACCTCTTCTTCGACATAAGTGGGGTGACTGTGAGAGGTCGCTTTTAAGGTTTCCACACATCCTCCTTGATCCACCGCTACATCGACAATGACACTGCCTGGGCGCATTTGTCTGACTAATTCTCGTTTAACCAAGTTCGGGGCGCGTTTTCCTGTGGTTAAGACGGCCCCAATGAGTAAATCAGCATCGGGAACAACGGTTTCAATTTGAGAGGCGTTACTATAAAGTAATTCCACTCTTGACCCAAAGAGGTTTTCCAGTTCCGCTAATCGTTCGACATTAACATCTAAAACTTGTACCTGTGCGCCAATTCCCACGGCCATCCGTGTTGCTTCTGTTCCCACAACACCGCCGCCGAGGATAACGACACGCCCTGATCTAACCCCAGGAAAGCCACCGAGTAATACGCCGCGTCCCCCCTGTTGTTTTTCCAGATGATGCGCCCCAAATTGTAGGGATAAACGCCCTGCAATAATGCTCATGGGGTTTAGAAGGGGCAGCTTCCCAGTGGGGAGTTCAACGGTTTCATAAGCAATAGCAGTAATGCCAGACTTAATCAGGGCTTCGGTGAGAGCGCGATCGGCGGCAAGATGGAGATAGGTAAATAGAATTTGATCTTGGCGTAAATAATGATACTCCTCAGGGAGCGGCTCTTTTACTTTAACGACTAAAGGCTGATTCCAGGCTTCTTTTGCCTCTTTAACGACGGTTGCACCAGCATTTTGATAATCTTCATCGGTAAAACCGGCTCCCACTCCGGCTTGAGTTTCCACAAATACTTGATGCTTGCGTTCACATAAACTGCGAACACTACTTGGGTTCAAGCCAACGCGATATTCTTGATCTTTAATTTCTTTGGGAACGCCGATTTCCATATT
>CAZTXK010000087.1:6109-9541 GCA_964617275.1 uncultured Dactylococcopsis sp.
CCACGCCAGATTGAACCAGCGCCAAAGATTCTTAAAAAGCTCAGAAGTTGATTAACGCCGACTTCCCCAATACTTTCTAAGCCGGGAAAATAGCTTACGCCAAGCGCGATCGTTAATAATCCTAAAACGAGCATTACAGGAAAGGTAAAGCTAATTACGAAGGTCACAGTAAAAGACCTTAACAAATCACATATAGGTTTCATTATTCCATCTATCCGTCGAGAAACTACCCACCACAATAGGGGAACTTACCCAACTTGTGAGACAAATGTCAAAAATCTTCAATGTTCATTAGAAATCTTGTTGAAGTTAGGTAACATTGTTTGTCCTTTGCAAACCAGTGACCAGTGACCAGTGACCAGTGAACAAATAACTAATAACTAATAACTAATAACTAATAACTAATAACCAACTGATCCGGTAATCATTCCAGCCAGCAGAATAAATCCTAACCCGACATTTTGCCGAAAAATTGTACTATAAAGGGTCGGCGGGATTTCTGGTTGTCGCAGCCGATAATATTGCCAAGCCCAACCGCAAACAGCGATCGCCCAAGGTAACCAAAATGTGAACTGAAGCTGGGTTTTTACGGCTAAAACTGCCATTGCAACTGCTGTTCCGAGAAAAAAGACTCCCACGGCTTCTGGGGCATAATTGCCAAAAAATAGGGCACTAGAGTTAATACCAAGTTTACGGTCATCTTCGCGATCGGCCATCGCATAAACGGTATCAAACCCTAATGTCCATAAAACAGTTGCGCCGCATAATAACCAAGTTTCTTCCCCAACACAATTGGTAATATTCCAAGGCGCTTCGGAAGTATTATTACAAGTAATGGCAGTCCAACTAATTAAGACAGCAAATCCCCAAGCTAAGGATAAAACTAATTGCGGCACGGGAAAAAAGCGTTTAGCAAGGGGATAACAAATAATGACGGGAACGGCTAAAAACGATAAGAAAAAGCTCACAGGATTGAGATAAAGGGCTAACACCGCAGCACAAATAAACGCAAGAAATGCAACCGCAATTCCGACTTTTACCGATAACGTTCGGGAGGCAAGAGGGCGGGTGCGAGTTCTTTCCACCTGTGGATCAATATTGCGATCCCACAGATCATTAACCACACAACCGGCTGCGGATGTCACTAAACTGCCCAAAACAATAATTGTAACTAAGGGTGCAGGGGGCATTCCTTTCGCGGCTAAAAAGACAGCCCACAGTGCCGGAACCATTAAAATTAGCCGTCCTGTTGGTTTATCCCAGCGTAATAGTTTAATAATGGCTTGCCAAGTTGATAATTGTTGATATTCTTGCACCATAATGTCTTGTTAGTCCTTTGTCCTTCGTCCTTTGTCCCAAATAACGAATAACGAATAACCAATAACCAATAACCAATGACTATTCAATCGTATTATCTCGAAACTTGTCATGGTTCGGCAACACTTGTCCTAGATCATCTTAAGCATAAGGTTTCACCAGTTTTATGGAAGTCGCGGGGGAATCATACAAAAAAACTCCAAAAAATTACTTAAGTTATCATTAGAATATGTCAGATCACGAGCAATCCCAAACCGATGCCATGTCTCAGTTGCAAGCGATACGGGAACAACTGCAATTAGAAAGCCAAAACCGCCAAAATGCAGAAAAGGCTTTACAGACGAGCGAAGAACGTTTAAGGAAGATTTTTGAGCATTCTAATGATGCGATTTTTGTGATTGATCCGAAGCGCGATCGCGTTTTGGAAGCGAACCCGAAAGCCTCACAGTTACTCGGTTACAGCCGAGACGAATTAATCAACTCGGTGCGAGTTTCCACCATTCATCCTGAAGAAATGGAACAAGTGCGGGCTTTCGGAGATAAAGTCTTGAAACAGGGATATGGTTGGACAAATGAACTAACCTGTTTAACGAAGTCTGGTTGTAATATTCCTTCTGAAATCTCAGCCTCGGTGATTCCGTTTGAGGGGCAAAATTGCATTATTTCACTGGTACGGGATGTCACTGAACGTAAGTTAGCTGAGGAAGCCCTGAAACGCAGTGAATCCCGTTTTCGGACGTTTGTGGAAAATGCGGCGGATATGTTCTTTCTGATTGGCCCAGAAGGTAAAATTGAGGATGTGAATCAACGCAGTTGTGATGTTTTAGGCTATTCTCGGCAGGAGTTAGTAGAACTTGCGGTAACCGATATTGATGTAGAGTTAAATATTGAGAAATTAGAGAATCTCAAGGAAAAATTAAGCCATGAAAAGCCCACGACCATTGAAAGTTGGCATCGTCGCAAAGATGGAACAGTTTTCCCTGTAGAAGTGAATATTTCGCGGTTTGGCAGTGAAGATTATCCCCGAGAAATTGCCCTTGCCCGTGATATTACGGAGCGAAAACAAGCCCAAGCTGCCATGGCGCGATTAGCCGAAGTGGGAGAACTGGCGGCGATGATTGTTCATGAAGTGCGTAGCCCTCTGACAACGGTATTAATGGGGTTAGAGTCTTTCCAAAATCTTGAATTATCAGATCGCCATCAGATGCGTCTTAATTTGGCTTTGGAAGAAGGGGAACGTTTACAAAAATTACTGAATGAGATTTTACAATATGCCCGTGAGCAAAAACTAGAATTAGTTGATATTGATTTGGTCACTTTTATTTCAGACTTAAAAAGTAGTATTGAGGAGTTGCCAGAAGCAAAAGGAAGATTCATTGAGATTCACTCGTCGGTGGCTGAGGCTTGGATTCGCGGCGATCGCGATAAACTAAAACAAGTCTTTATTAACCTAGTTCGCAATGCCTTAGAAGCCATTCCAGAAGGAGAAACCGTCACTTGGGGAATTGAAGCGGCGAATCTTCCGCAACATCTTCGGGTAAGCATTCATAATGGCGGTGATCCCATTCCAGAAGAAATTTTACAAAAATTAGGCTCTCCCTTTTTTACCACCAAGTCACAAGGAAATGGCTTAGGCGTTGCTATTGCCAAGCGTATTGTGGAAGCCCATCAAGGGGAATTTGCGATTTACTCTACTGCCGAAGAAGGAACAACCGCAGAAGTGGTTTTACCGCAAGTAAGATAAGCTAAACTAATGAAATAGCCTTAATCGTTTAGCTCATGATAACAGCAAAAGCATGGGGAGGGATATTAGGATTAAGTGTTATGGGAGTGGTTTCTCCCAGTGTTGCCCTTCCTCCCCCTGAAGATACCCCAGAAGCGGTTTTACGCACAGAAGTGATCTTAGAAGCGCGATCGCGCATTGATGGCGAACCCTTAACTGCTGCCGAATATGCTCAATTACAAGCCGATTTAGCGCAATCTCCCTATCCGCCTCAACTCAGCCAAGAGGTTCGAGATGCGGTTTTTCTTCTCCAATTGCGACAAATGCTACGAATCTTCAATCCCTTCTAAAGAGCTTACTGTGTTAGTGGTACTATAGCAGTTTTCACGCTT
>CAZTXK010000088.1:0-9518 GCA_964617275.1 uncultured Dactylococcopsis sp.
ATGAAATCTTCTGAATACGGGAACTTATGGGGAGAGAAATGGCTCTTTAATCCATAGCAAATCGTGCTATTTCTTGTTGTCATGTTCTTTCGTAAACCCCTCCGTTTTCTGCTTGTAGTAGGATTGGCGGCTATCTTGACAGTTACCGTTTCCATTCCTGTTCGCCTTGTTGTGGTCAAACTCCAAAATCCTGAACCGGAAGCCATCCTCATGCTAGGGGGCGATTTTTCTCGGGAACGCTTTACAGGGGAATTTAGCCAACAACATCCTGATCTCCCAATTTGGGTTTCAGGGACTTATCCCCGAGGTCGCGAAATTTTAGGGGGATATAAAATTGATCCCCATCGTCTTCATTATGACGATCGCGCTACCGATACGGTTACCAATTTCACCACCATGGTCGATGTTCTGAAACGGAATCAGATTTCCCATGTCTATCTCATTACCTCTGATTATCATATGCCACGTTCCACTGCCATTGGCGCGATCGTTTTTGGCAGTCGTGGCATTACTTTCACCCGAGTTCCTGTTCGGTCTAATCAACAACCAGAAGAGACCATTCGCATTGCCCGTGATGTGGGGCGTTCTGTTATTTGGCTAGTTACCGGTCGCACCGGGGCGAGTTTTAACCCCCGATTATCTCAAGATTCCTTAATTCCCCTGGTATCTCAAGACCACTAAACTTCTTGCCCCAATTTTGAGGGGAATCACATGAGGATTATTGGAGTATTCCCCCGCAGTGGTATTGAAAAGAGTGCCTTCGGGATAGGGGGAACTGGTTTGAAATTCCTCTAAAACCGACTGCGATCGCGCCATTAAGGTTTCTCCATCAAAAATAACTTGCCACTGACCGAAAAACCCCTCGGGAACGGGCAGTTCATAAGTTTCATCCCCAGCAAAGGTCTGTGTTCCCAAATTAAAAACAATCAGCAGTGACTCTTCCTTACTAAAATGACTGCGGCGGAAAAGACACACTAAACCGGCACTACTATTACTGTGGTGCATTTCGGGGAATATTAAGGACTGACGACCTTCCTCATTGAGTTTCGTATAGTGACGAAAGATATTCCGCAGTTGGATCATGTCATGGCGATGTTGTTCATGGGCATGATAAATGGTTCGCGGCGATAATCCCGTCTCTTGCCAGGTTTCTAATTGTTCTGTTGTCACCCCTTCCCAAGTGATTTTCCATTGGTCAGGATCATCTAATGCCCCTAAACTGAGACTATCCACCCCGGGGGTAAACATATAGCGCGATCGCGCAATAAACATGGTCATTGCTTCGGCAATTCGCACCGTCCGTCGGACATAATCTAAGAGATGATGATCATTTAAAGCCCCCATTTCCACCAACTCTTGTCCCTGATTTTTCGCTAACTGGGCGGGATGACCGCCATAAGCCCAGTCCACATGAGGGCGACCTGCCAAAATATGCGGACAGAACCAAGTTTCATCATGGAGTTGGGCATAAACCGCTTCTGGGCGTTCCGAATGCACCACGTCTTGAATATGATGCGCGATCGCGTCGGTATTGGGAACCAGATGATGATCCCGAATCGCCACCGGCTTATACAATTCTTCAATAATGGAAAAGCCCATAGGCGCGTAAAAGATATCAATAAAATCTTGCACCACTTCATTTTGTGAGACTTCAAAGGTTTCTCCCAAAGTAAGAACTTCAGGACAAACGTTTCTCAACTCCGCCTTTAATTCCCGCAAAAACTGTTCCGCATGATTTTTGTCACGCTTACAATACTGCAAAATTAAGCCATCAATATAGTCAATGCGAATAATTTTGAGATGATAGGTTTTAATAAACGAAACAATTTTCTCAATCAACATTCGCCGAATTTCAGGGATGGCAAGGTTTAACATCCAAGTGCCATAATCTCGGAATAAATAAGCCTCATAATCGACAAAGGTGGTGTCGTCCAACCCCTCTACTTGATCCATTGATCCTGCAAACGGCTTTCGGACTTGGTGGGCAAAAATGAGATCAGGAATCAATTGAAGATTCTCTTGATAAAAGCGATCAACAAGGCGTTTAAACTCTTGTGGCGACCCAATTTGCCAATCTAGTTCCACAAAGTTGTAAGTCAAATAATTATACTTCGGATTGAGATCGCTACGGTTTGCCACCGAAGCCGCCACAGGAGCCATGATCTCATCAACGCCCAACGCCGCTAAACAGCCTGGAAGATCCGTTTTTAGGATACGACTTGCCAGAGATTGATTCACTAAATCTTCATCACGGTTATTGGGGGCATATTTACCATTTTTATAACCAACGAGTAGCCCTTCGAGAGTGGTTTCTAGCAAAACCCGACCCTGATTAATGCTTGGTGGCTGATGTTGCCATTGGTGAGTCAGACTGGGAACATAAATTTTTTCGTAGCGATTGGCAAGGTTATTTAGGGGAACAATCGGCTGCCAATTTTGTCCCGATTTTTTATAGCGAAAGGTTAATTCCGTACCTTCGGCAATGCCCTCTAGTTGCAACCACCAAACAGGATGTTCTGGATCGGGAGGATTTAGCGCTTTCCATTCCCCAGAGATATTGACTTCTACTGCAAAGGCTTCGGGATTTTTATCTCCTTGCGGCAAATAAACCGCAAGATAAAGATCAACCGTGCCATCAGAAAAAACTTGCGTCACTTGCGAGAGGTATTCGGTGGAATAGCCAGAAGCCCAATCTTGGGGATTTTCAAGATGCCGTTCTTTGATGAACTTTGAGATTAGAGAATTAACATTAATTGCCATTGTTATCTCGTTAAATTTGTTTTGTTAAGCTAATATGTGTATTATTAACGGTATATTAAGTGCAATCAACCTAGCTCTTGTCAATCTATATCGATAATTGCAACTTTTGATACCGATTGATTTCCTTATTTCTAAATTTGCTGTTATATAAAAACCCAAGTACAATATATGGATTTTATTTCGCTTTGGCTAGCTTACCAACTTAATGTTGTCTCGCCACCATCTGATCTTGCTAAAGATTCTAGCAGAGAGGAGGTGCAGTTTGTTTTTAAGGTATCTTCCGCGCAGGATGAAGATAGCACAGGCAAAACCATTAAGTTAAATTTATCTCCGCAAGGAGAGACAGGTGAGGAAGGCGTTGTTAATGCGGCGCGATCGCTGCAACTTGCTTTTGAAGGGGATGGTTCCGGTTCATTCTGGTCGGGCTTTTTTAATACCCTCAAACAGAGTGTTATCCGAGTCATCGAAGCGGTGCAACAGTTAATCATCAACGTCCAAGAGTCGGTGCAATCCAGCAGTGAAGAAACCGCAACTGACGAGCTCATCCCTGAACAATCTTATGCTCAGTTGCGCTATCTCGGAATCGAAGATATTAATCGTCTGACGGGACTTTCTGCCATGGAAATTAATGATTTTGCCCCCATGGAGAAAAAGCCTGTGGTGAGTCCAGATGTGCAATCGTTGCATTTAGCCGCAGTGGAAAAGTTGGAAGAAGAACCAAAAGAAGAAAGTTTTGAACCCCAAGTGGGAACTGAGTTCCATGAGGATGGATCGCTAACATTGCGTGTATTAGTGGGTAATGATTTTGAACGCCTCCACGTGATTGGTGACTTTAATAATTGGGGAGAGACAGACAACTTAGATCCCTATACTCTTAAACCGACAGAAGAAAATTCCCATGTTCATGCGGTAACCCTTCCCCCTGATGATTACCACAAACAACAATATCGCCTTGTGGATCAAGATGGGGAACAACGAGTGGATCTCGGGGCAACCCTGCTTTCAACTCCAGCGTTTAATGAGCGGTTTTATGAAGATCAGCAAAGCCACGAACTCAATTCTGTATTCTGGAATCCAAATCCCATTCCCGAGGAAGAACGCGCCCCGACTTTAGATTTAAGAGGGAAACAATTAACCATTGCTGAAACGGATGTCCTATCCATGTCAATGAAATGGCAATGTCAAAACCCGGATTCTCAATTTTATGGGGATACGGGAGAAGAGCATATCCCTCGTTTATATAACTTTGTCAGTGAGTGCGGACTCCCGGAAGCGATGGCAAGATTGGGCTATAACACAGTCGAGTTTATGCCTCTAGATAGCCATGTCGATTTTTGGGAACCGGGTGCGGAGTACCTTCCCGATTGGCGCTACAGTTATCAAACCATTAGCTTTTACGGCAAACATCCCGACTTTGGTAGCCCTGATGAACTGCGGGAGATGATTAATGCCTTTCATCAGTCTGATGTAGCGGTATTATTAGATGTGGTTTATAGCCACTATTCGCCTCGGGGAAATAATCCACCGCGAGAGTTTGCCCCTGCTGGCTTTTCGCAATATGTTGCCCAAGATGGCAGTGAATTATATGGGGCAGCTTGGACAGAATGGGGAACGCGTCGCTTTAATTACACCTCGGAAGTTCGTCAGAATCTTGTGGATGCGGGATTAGTGAACCTGATTGATTATGGCTTTGATGGCTTACGCATTGATAATGTCAATGGCATTGATGCTCAACCCTATGGACGGGAGTTTTTAAAGGAATTAACCGCTGCCGTGGATAAATATCGTCCCCAATCGGTGGTCATTGGTGAGGGGTATTTTGGCGATCCCCACTTAAATCGATCGCGCGATAATGGCGGGGCTGGCTTACTCACCACTTACAGCGATCGCTTTTATCTCTGGTTTACCGAAAATCTCCTCAAATATGTGGATGAGATTAACACTGAGAAACTAGATTATATGCTCTCTGAAGACTGGTCCCTTGCCATGTTGTATTATCCGGGGAACCATGATGAGTTTGCTAACCCTGGGAATCCCTTTCAAGCCAGAGGTCGCTATTTAGCCGAGGCAATTGATGGGGGTGAACATAACCAGAAAATTCGTTCTTGGTCAGCGTTAAGCCTGTTTGCCAGTTCCTACTATTTAGATATGTTCCAACTGTGGACGATGCAGGAAGGAAACCTCAATAGTAATGCGGCCATTGACTGGTCAAAATTAACGGAAGAAGAAGTTGCCCAAATGGTGCAGTTTCAAGGGGATATGAAACGCTTTTTCCGCGCCCAACCCGCGTTTGCGCCCTATAATATGCACCGTAATATGCTGCATTGGGTGGATCATGAAAATAAAGTGGTCACCTTTGAGCGCATTGATTTTGAAACTGGACAACGAGTTTATGCGGTTACGAATTTAGGGGATCATGAAATTGAGAATTATAAAATCCCTGTGTATCCCGAAGATGCGAAATTTGAAGTGGCTCTGGACAGCGATCGCGCCATTTATGGGGGTGAAGATAAAAATCCGCAATTTACCAAAGCGGCCGATCATGAGGTAGAGTTTTCTTTGGATGCTTATGGGGTGGTTGGTTTAGTCCAAGCTGATGGCTATCAACCTGAACCCACTGGAGAGATTCCAGCAGAAGAACCCATTGAGCGTCCTCGTTTTGAAAACGACTACTTCTACAACACCAAATATCGTCCGTAACACATGATTCAAATCTTGTCGAAGGCAACCGAGAGGGGGCGCAAAGCCTCTTCTTGGAAAAAACTGATTTTATACAGCATTTTTGCGTTCTTTTTAGTTTGGAGTCAGCCCGCCTGTGCTGATTCCAATTCTGCGCTAAATTGGGTGGGCAATATGTTTCCCTCCGGCAATTCCAACATTATCCTGCCTCAAGGGGAATCGTTTAGCGTTTACACCCAAGTCTATAAAAAGGGAGTCACCCCCTCTTACCGACAAGGGGAGAATATTACTTGCACCCTCTACTGGGGAGAAGTCAAACGTTTTGGGGGCAATTGGCAAAGTGTCACCACCACCCCCATGTCTTATATTGGCGATACCAATGAAAATGATGAGTATCGCGCCATTATTACCCCTGATACGGGGTTATATGAATACACCACGCGCTGTATTGAAGAAGAAACAGAAACCGTTCGCTGGCAAAGTGGGGGCAATGGTCATCTCACGGTTAGCCCGGTTCCCAATGCCCCAGAACAACGACGGGCATTATGGATAGATCGTGATACCATTGCCTGGAATGAAAACAAGGGGGTCACTTATGAGCTACATTATGCCCCCAGTGGCGATGTAAGAGTGCCTGTTCGCAGTGGTGAAGGCATTACCCTCCGAGAACAAGGAAAAATACTCTGGGATGAATATCCGAAGTTTCCCAATATTGGGGGCTATGATGGTTGGCAAATCCCCAGTGCTGCCAAGCCTTTAGTGCCAGCGATTCTGAAAAGTGAAACCGCGATCGCGGCGTATGATGAAAATGGCAAGCTCATTGATGCTACCGGGCTTCAACTACAAGGAGTTCTCGATGATCTCTACAGCTATTCCGGGGAGTTAGGGGTCATTTATGATCGGGGAACTCCCACCCTAAAACTGTGGGCTCCGACTGCGAAATCGGTTACGTTATATCGTTATGAGGATGCCAATCCGAATACCGAAGGTACAACCCACGAAATGAATTTCAATCCTGAAACAGGGGTATGGACTGTGGTCGGCGATCGCAGTTGGGATCGACAGTATTATCTCTATGAGGTGGAAGTTTATGTTCCCTTCACAGGGAAATTTGAGAAAACCTTTGTCACCGATCCCTATTCCGTGAACTTGTCTCAGGATAGTCGCCTCAGTCAGATGGTGGACTTGTATGAAGATCCCCGCTTAAAGCCTGACGGTTGGGATGAGATTAGTAAATCTCCGCTAACCGCCCCGGAAGACATGGCAATTTATGAAGTCCATGTGCGCGACTTTAGCCGCAATGATGCCAAAGTGCCCGAGCGCGATCGCGGCACCTTTAACGCCTTCACTTATAACGGGAAAAACGGCAAGCCTCTTTCCAATGGCATGAGTCATCTCAATGATCTCGCCGAAGCCGGGTTAACTCATCTCCATCTTTTGCCCGCTGCTGATTTTGCTTCCGTAGAAGAAAACCCTCAAGCCCGAATTGACCCCAATCCTGATATTCTCTCAAGTTTTGCCCGCGACTCAGTGCAACAACAAGCCATGGTGGGTTCGACGCGAGGCAATGATAGCTTTAACTGGGGCTATGATCCCTATCATTACGGCGTTCCCGAAGGCAGTTATGCCACCGCCCAAGATGATGCCACCCGCATTCTTGAATTTCGGAAAATGGTGCAAGCCCTCGATGAAAGCAACTTAAAAGTGGTGATGGATATGGTGTATAACCACACCTTTGCTAATGGGCTTTACACCCAAGCGGTTCTGGATAAAGTGGTTCCAGGGTACTACCACCGCTATAACAACGAAGGCTATCAGGTCAACTCTAGTTGTTGTGCTGACACCGCCACCGAGTTTGACATGATGGAAAAACTCATGGTGGATACGATTCAGCGTTGGATTAAAGCCTATAAAGTGGATGGCTTTCGCTTTGACTTAATGAACCTGCACACCGTCGATAACATGGTGGACTTACGAGACACCATTAGTCGCATGACTCCTGCTCAAGATGGCGTGGATGGCAGTAATATTTACCTTTATGGTGAAGGTTGGGATTTTGGTTCCGCCAAAGCCAAAGGACTCCATCACGCCAGCCAATACAACATGGCTGGCACCGGCATCGGAACCTTTAACGATAAAATCCGTGATGCGGTTCATGGCGGTTATTCCACTGATCCCAAAGAAATCCACCGTCAAGGGTTTATTAACGGTCAATCCTATGACTGGAATGGTTATTTCTATCATGACCGCTTTCGCAATAATTTACGGAAAACCACCGATAAACTGCGGATTAACCTCGCGGGCAGCCTGCAAGACTTCCGCATTATGGATCAAAATAATCAGGAGGTGTCTGGCTTAGAACTTGACGGAGCGGGTTATGTTAAAGATCCCCAAGAAACCGTCAACTACATTTCCAAGCATGACAACGAAACCCTGTTTGACTTAAATATGTTCAAACTGCCGCTAGGTCACTCGGGAAGTGCTGTTACCAGCATGAAAGAGCGAGTTCGCGCTCAAAATTTGGGCTTAAGTCTCGTCGGTTTCAGTCAAGGGATTCCCTTTTTCCATTTAGGAAGTGATATGTTGCGGTCGAAGTCTTTGGATCATAATAGTTATGATTCAGGAGACTGGTTTAATCGCGTGGACTTTACCTATACCAAGAGTAATTTTGGCGTTGGATTACCGCCTGCTTGGAATAATCAAGAACGATGGGAAATTATGGCTCCCCTATTGCGAAATTCCAAATTTGACCCCACACAGGAGCATATTTTGGACAATGTGAACCATTTCCAAGATGTCCTGAAAATTCGCCGTAGTTCTCCTTTATTCCGTTTACGAACGAAAGAACAAATTGAACAGCGGGTGCAGTTTCACAACATGGGAGAAAGCCAGAAAGACGGTTTCATTGCTATGTCCATTAGTGACACCGTAGGAGACAACTTAGATCCCAACTATAACCAGATTGCGATTTTCTTCAATGCGGATAAGTTCCAAAAGAAAATTACAATTCCAGAGTTTGCAGGGTCTAAGATGATGTTACATCCTGTACAAAGCAATTCTCGGGATAAGGTGGTCAAAACAGCACAATTTGACCTAGAAACGGGTCAATTTGACATTCCACCGCGTACCGCAGCGGTTTTTGTCAGCCCTGAGTAATCCCCAATCAAATTTCTCCCCTTCGCCCCCTTATTCAGGGCGTTGGGGGGATCTCAATGTAGCACTAATTGATCGAAACGGTATTAGGATGGGGGGAAATTAGCGACATTAGTAGCAGAGGTTTCAATGTTGAGATTATTAAGTGGATTCGGGTTAATCACCGGGGTGACCTATCCCTTCCGCGCGATCGCGCTTTTATTAAGAAAACCCTATTTATGGCAGTATCTTATTATTCCGATTCTCGTCAACTTGCTCATTGGCATTGTTCTTTATGGAAGTGTCATCTATTGGGGATGGAGTAGCATTGAAAGCCTTACCATGACACTTTCTGAAAATATTGACCAAGCCATTGCCGATCTTCCCAACTGGTTAAATTTTTTAGAATACTTTATTCTGTTTCTGGGATGGCTACTTAAAGTCTTACTAACCGTCATTTTTTTAATTGCCGTGGGATTTATCTTACTACAATTTGGAAGTATTTTAGGGTCTCCTTGGTATGGCAAACTCTCTGAAGAAATTGAGAAACTACGCTTAGGAAAAGCCGAGAATATTGAGGTTGGACTTGGGAGAGATATCCTCCGCGCCTTGTTATTTGAACTCAAGAAAATACTCCTTGGCGTTACTGGGGGAATTATCCTGTTTCTAATTGGCTTTTTCCCAGGCATCGGGACAATTATTACCACAGTTGGCAGCATGACATTGACCGCCACCATTGTTTGCTTAGACTTTTTTGATAGCCCCCTCGAAAGACGGCGATTTTCCTTTCGCAATAAATTAAAAATGGTTTATAGCAATTTACCTGCGAGTGGTAGTTTTAGTTTCTCCTGCTTATTCTTAATTAGTGTTCCTTTATTAAATTTATTAACCATTCCTTTGTGTGTCATGGGAGGAACCTTACTACTCAGCGATCGCGTTTTCTTCAG